>CAZGYW010000220.1:0-5414 GCA_964530495.1 uncultured Anaerolineae bacterium | reverse complement strand
CCGCGATTGCCGCACTGGGAATCGACCTCGAGCAGGTGACGCAGGACCTGCAGGACGATGGCGTGAAGAAGTTCGCCCAGGCTTTTGAGAGTCTGATGGCCAGCGTGGAGACCAAGCGCGCGGCGCTGGAGGGCAGGCAATCATGAACGATCTCGGAAGGTACCAGGGGGATGTTACCGCGCTGCTCGATCGCATGGCCCGGGAACGGGTGATCGAACGGATCTGGGAACACGACCACACCGTCTGGCAGCCCACGCCAACCGAGATCACCAACCGGCTGGCCTGGCTCCACCTGCCGGAGACGATGCAGGCGCAGATCGCCGAGATCGAGGCGTTCACAACCGAGGTCCTGAAGGACGGCTATACCCAGACGCTGCTGATGGGCATGGGCGGCTCCAGCCTGGCCCCGGAATTGTTCAGCCTGACCTTTGACCGGCCGGAGAAGCCGGGGCTGGCGCTCTGTGTGCTGGACAGCACCCATCCTGACGCGGTGCGCGCCGCCGAGCAGCAACTGGACCTCCGCAGGGCGCTGTTCGTCGTCTCCACCAAGTCCGGCGGGACGGTGGAAACCAATTCGTTCTTCAAGTATTTCTACAATCGCGTGCTGGATATTGTCGGCCCGGATGAGGTTGGGCGGCACTTCATCGCCATCACCGATCCGGGCAGCGGCCTGGAGAAGCTGGCGAGCCAGTACGCCTTCCGCAAAACATTCCTGGCCGACCCGAACGTGGGTGGGCGTTTCTCGGCGTTTTCGGCATTCGGGCTGATTCCGGCGGCGCTGGTGGGAATCGACCTCCACAAGCTGCTGCAGTCCGGCGTGGAAGCTGCGAATGCCTGCCGTACCGCTTCCCCGGCGGAGAATCCCGGTGCGGCGCTCGGCGCGGTGCTGGGTGCGCTGGCGCAGACTGGCCGCAATAAGCTGACCCTGGCGCTCTCTCCGGAGGTCGCCAGCCTCGGTGATTGGATCGAGCAGCTTGTCGCGGAGAGCACCGGCAAGCAAGGCAACGGCATCCTGCCGGTGGTGGGCGAGCCGCTGTCTGGCCCCGAGGCGTACGGCGCTGACCGGGTGTTTGTGCAGGTAGCGCTGGCCGGGGACACGCGCTTTGCCGGGCCGCTGGCTGCGCTGGCGGCCGCCGGGCATCCGGTGGTGCGGCTGGAGATGAGCGACCGCTATGCGCTCGGCGAGCAGTTCGTGGTGTGGGAGTTCGCCACAGCGGTGGCGGGCTATGTGCTGGCGATCAATCCGTTCGACCAGCCGAATGTGGAAGCGGCCAAGGTGCTGGCCCGCGAAGCTGTGAAAGCGTATGAGGCAACCGGCCGCCTGCCGGTGGTAGAGCCCGCGCCGTTGAGTGCGGCGGCGCTGCGTGACTTCCTGGCGGCGGCGCGCCCCGGCGACTACCTGGCGCTGCAGGCGTACGTGCAGCCGACCGCGGCGGTGACTGAGGCCCTGCAGGCCCTGCGCCTCCAGCTCCATGCGGAAACGAAGCTGGCGACGACCGTTGGTTACGGGCCGCGCTTCCTGCACTCCACCGGGCAGTTGCACAAGGGGGATGATGGCAGCGGGCTGTTCATCCAGTTTGTCTCGGATGTCGCTCAGGATGCCTCAATCCCCGACCAGGCGGGCCAGCCGGCGGCGGCGCTCTCCTTTGGCACGCTCGTCCGGGCGCAGGCGAATGGCGACCGCGGCGCGCTGCTGGGCGAAGACCGGCGCGTGATCCGCTTCGACCTGGGGGCGGACGTAGTGGCCGGGCTGCACCGGCTGATGGCGTAGAACTGGCGGGTTGGAATCAGGCCGGGGTGGGGCGCTGGGCAGGCTCCACCCCGGTTTTTGTTGGGCGGCCGGTCAGGTACTCTGGCCGCGCGCCAGGCGGGTCAGCAAGCGCACCAGGGCCTGCATTTCCGGCAGCGCGGCGGCATCCGTGAACTCCACGGTGTGGGCGGAGGGGGCGGGGTCAGCCTGGCCGGTGCTTTCCCTGTGCCCCGCGGAGTCCTCATCATCCCACAGCGGCTCCGTGCCCGGCGGGGTATGCCAGGCACCGGACTCATCGAAATCCACGCTGGTGATTTCTGTCGATTCCATCGCTACGGACAGCGTGTAGTGGAACTGATCCATGCCCGGGTCTGCGGATTCCAGGTGTGGAGGCAATTCAAAGAAGTCGATCTCATCCAGCAGGTCGTGCAGGCGGCGGGCATCCTCTTCGGGCAGCTCCTCAGTATCGAAGCTGGCGACCATGCGCAATCCCATGAACCCGCCGGTGCGTTCAAAGTGAATCTTCATATCAGTCCCTCCTGCCGGCTCTAACCTGTCCTGCCGGTCAGCAGCGCCAGCAGGGCCTCGCGGCAGCCCTGCGGCTCGGGGGTCGGGGTCGGCTCGCTATCCGCACCAACCAGGATGCCCACTTCCTGCCAGCCGGTGCGGACTGCCGCTTCCTCCAGGCTGCCTTTGCCGTACAGGCTGCCCGCCACCTGGAAGGTGATGTTCGCCATATCCTGAAACGACGCCTTGGAGCTGAGGTTGTCGCGCTGGGTGACGTACCAGATCTGCCCGGCCTTCTCCCAGGCGAAGCCGCCGATCTCGCGGGCCACCACGTAGAAGGCATGGTTGGGGATGCCGGAATTGATGTGAACGCCGCCGTTATCGTAAGTGACGTTCTGGTAGCTGCTCATGTGGCCGGGCTGGGGATCCTTGCCCAGTACCGGATCATTGTAGGCGGTGCCGGGCGCTTTCATCGACCGGATGCCGATGCCGCTCACATTTGGTGTGAACAACTCCGCGCCGATGATCCAGTCGGCTTCGTCGGCGGTCTGCTTGAGCGCGTGCTGCTTGACCAGCACGCCAAAGACATCGGACAGGGACTCGTTGAGTGCGCCGGGCTGCTCAAAATACACCAGTGCGGATTCGTACTGCGTGACGCCGTGGGTCAGCTCGTGGGCGATGATGTCCAGTGAGGCGGTGAAGCGGCTGAACAGGCGCTCATCCTCCGGCAGATCCTCGTCGCCATCCCCGTAGACCATCTGCTTGCCGTTCCAGAACGCGTTGTCGTAGCTCTGCCCGAAGTGCACAGTCGAGAGGATGGGCAGGCCGTGCCCGTCAATCGAGTCGCGGTTGTGGATGTCTTTGAAGTAGGTGTAAGTGGTGCCGGCGCCGTCATAGGCTTCATCCACCGCCACATCCCCGGTGGCTGGCTCACCTTCGCTGCGGGCTTCCACGCCGGGCAGCGTGTTGCCGAACTGGGCGTGGTAGACGATGCGCTGCAGGCCGCCGCCGGCCATGTCGAGCGTCAGCGCCCGGAACTGGGGTGTGGCTGCGCGCTGGCCGCGAAACTGCTCGGAGTGGTTCAGGGTTTCCACCGCCCAATCACGCTGCTGGGGCGTGCCGTTTTCGGCGATTTTCTGGAGCATGTGGGGCGGGATGATGCACTGGATTGGATCGCGAAACGCTGGGTGGCACATGGTAGCAGTCCTTCCCTATTGCACAGCAGCCGGTCTTGACGGTAAGCCTCGGGTAAATAATGGGCTGGCCTTTGATCGGATTATAGCATAGACGCCGCGGGTTGAAGTGCGGCGTGCAAAGGGCTGCAGCGGCTGCCACCGGGCCGAGGGGTGTGTTACAATGCGCGGGTGGGGCGGGACTTGCTCACCAAAGGAGCATGCGCATGGATAAGGCAGCACTCAAGCGCCAGGCAGCGGAACAGGCCGTGGCGTTTGTTGAAGCGGGCATGGTGGTGGGCCTGGGGGAAGGCAGCACGGCAATTTTTGCCATCCGCCATATTGCGGCCCTGATTGAAGCGGGTAAGCTGACCGGCATCCTGGGCGTACCCTGCTCGCACCGGGTGGAGGCCACCGCGCGAGATCTCGGCATCCCCCTGACCACGCTGGATGAACACCCTCAGGTTGATCTCACGATTGACGGGGCGGACGAAGTGGACCCGGCGCTTGACGTGATCAAAGGCGGGGGCGGCGCGCTGTTGCGGGAGAAGATGGTCGCCCAGGCCACCCGACGCGAGATTATCGTGGTGGATGAGGGCAAGCTCTCTGACCGGCTGGGTACCCAGTGGGCGATCCCGATCGAGGTTGTGGAATTTGGCTGGGGGGCGACGGCGCGCTTTCTGGAAGGGCTGGGCGGGGAGCCGGTGCTCCGCCGCCATGACGATGGCACGCTGTACCATACCGACCAGGGTAACCTGATCCTTGATACCGACTTTGGCCCGCTGGAGGACGCGCATGCCCTGGCCGCCCGGCTGGAAGGGCGGGCCGGTATCGTGGAGCATGGGCTGTTCCTGGGCCTGGCGACAGATGTGATCGTGGCCGGGGATGGCGGAGTCTACCATTTGCAGCGTTCGTGAGATGAACAGGCAGCGAGGGAGTGAGGGGGCGGGGCATGAGCGACAATACGAGCATTGTGATCTTCGGCGCGTCAGGCGACCTCACCAATCGCAAGCTGGTGCCGGCCCTGCTGAACCTGTACTGCAAAGGGCGGCTGCCGGAGGGGACGCGGATTGTGGGCTTCGCCCGGCGGCCCTGGGATGACAACGCGTTTCGTGAAGTCCTGCTGGATAGCGCGCGCGAGTACATGGGCGCCGCCTTTGAGCCGGAGCAATGGGCGGCCTTCGCGGAGCGCCTGTTTTACGTTTCCGGTAGCATCAATGAGTTGGACGACTTCAAAAAGCTGGATCGGCGCCTGGTTGAGCTTGAAGGTGGCCCGGCCAACCGGCTGTATTACCTCTCGGTCGCGCCGGCGCTGTACGAGCCGGCGATCTGCGCGCTGGCCGATTCCGACATGGCGCAGGAGCGCGATGGCTGGCGGCGCATCGTCGTCGAGAAGCCGTTTGGTGTGGACCTGGCCTCCGCCCACGCGCTGAACGGGATCGTGCACGGCACTTTCGCCGAGCACCAGGTTTACCGCATCGACCATTACCTGGGCAAAGAGACCGCCCAGAACATTTTGTTTTTCCGCTTCGCCAATACGATCTTCGAGCCGGTCTGGAACCGCCGCTATGTGGATCATGTGCAGATCTCAGTGACGGAGACAGTTGACGTTGGCCACCGGGCCGGGTACTACGACGAATCGGGCGTGGTGCGCGACATGTTCCAGAATCATCTCCTCCAGTTGCTGGCGCTGGTGGCAATGGAGGCGCCGGCCTCATTCGACGCGGATGCCATCCGCAACGAAAAGGCCAAAGTCCTGAGGGCGATCCGGCCGATCCGGCCCGAGGACACCGTCCGCGCCCAGTACCGGGGCTACCGGGATGCGGAAGGGGTTGCGCCCGGCTCCGAAACGCCAACCTATGCCGCCCTCAAACTCTACATCGACAACTGGCGCTGGCAGGGCGTGCCGTTCTACCTGCGCTCCGGCAAGGCGCTGGCCGATAAATCGAGCGCCATCATTGTCCGCTTCCAGCCACCCCCGCATG
>CAZGYW010000219.1:0-5414 GCA_964530495.1 uncultured Anaerolineae bacterium | reverse complement strand
CGCTGACCGCGGGCGCGTCGATCACGGTGATGTAGCGCGCCATCTCGGCATCGGCCGGCAGCAACTCCGGCAGCACGTTCGGGGAGTCCTCAAAGAACCTCCGGTTGAACTGGTTCCCCGGCTCGTCCGGGTAGAGCGCCAGCGGGAAGATGCGGGCTTCCACCAGGTCCTGGAAGAAGTGCGTCCCGTAAGCCATTTCCGGAGCGCCTTCGCTGCTGGCGGAGAAGGCGACTTCGACCAGGGCACGGCTGTTGTAGATGTCCGCGTAGGTGACCTTCACGCCCAGGTGGATGTTGGACGTCCCCCAGCGCCCCGGCCCCAGCAGGATGAACTGCTCGCCCTTCAGCCGCTCGTTGAGGCGACCCACCACGCGCCCGACCTCCAGTCGCAGATGTGGCTCCTCGATCTGGTTATAGCCTGGCTTGACCAGCACAACGTAGCGTACCCGGCGCACCGCGCCTTCCGGGACCTGGCGGTGGGCCGTGAACAGCTTGAGCGCTTCGGGTACATCGGTGGGGATTTCGGGCGCGGCTTCCGGGTTGTGCTGGCTGAGGGGGCGGCACTGCAGCAGGGTGATCGCGAAGCGGGGCTGCGGGTAGGTTTCCTCGAAATCCACGGCGTATTCGATGTCTACCGGGCGGTCGTAGTGCCCCTGCAGGCAGGCCAGCATCTCGCGCATGATGCGCGTGAACGGCGTCTGCTTGATGAGCTGGTCAAAGGTAAAGACCAGCCGGTCGGGGTCGATCCGGGTCGGGCGCATCACGAACGGCTGGATGAAATCACCCTGGTATTCGGCGGCGACCAGGCGCAGCGCCGGGTAGCGGGCATCGATCACGTCTGTGATCGGCAGGGTCTTGAAAGTGTTGTCCTCCATGTCGAGCACGTCGATCAGGTGCTGCGAATACTGTTTGACCTGGTCGCTGCGCGTTTCCGGGCGAAGCAGGGGGTTGGAGAGCGCGATCATGCGCGGGTAGTCGTTGGCCACCCGGTCCACGGCGCGGGTGCCCAGCCCGGTCACGAGGCGCAGCAGGCCGTCCTCGCGCCGGATGCGCGGGTTCCAGCGGAACGGATTGCGGCTGAAGCCGACGCCGGCCACCGCCGGGAAGTAATAGCGCCCGTGGCGCTGACCCTGCACCTCCTGGATCAGGATTGCCATCCGCTCGTCAAAGTCGGTCAGGCCCATCTGCTGGCGGTAGACCAGCGCGTCCGGGTTGAGCGTGCTGGCGTAAATGCGGAGCATGGCTTCGCTGGCCGCTGCCAGGTTTTCCTCCAGCGTGCCCTGGTTGGGCAGGAAGAAGCTGTCGTACTTCCCGGCGAAGGAGGTATCGAAGCTGTCTTCCAGCAGGCTGGAGGAGCGGAAGATCAGGGGCTTACTGCCGACTTCAGCCAGCAGATCGCGCAGTTGCTCCACCACGTAGGATGGCAGGCGGGAAGCCGTGTAGCGCCGGTAAATCTCCGGGTATTCGGCAATGATCTCCTCTTTGCTCAGGTACTTCTGGTTCATGAACGGGATGAGATCGTTGATCTCCTTGACGTCGTAGAACACATCGCAGCCCACGTACCACGAGCGCGGAATGCGGATCGCCTCCGGTGAGAGGCCGCAGGTGGTCGCCTGCTGCTGGAGCAGCTTCCAGGCCAGCAACATGCCCGCCGCCTTCCCGCCAATCTTGCCGCGCCCGATGCGGTGATCGCGAATGTAGCGCAGGTCGCTCATCGTGAAGGCTTCGCGGGCCAGCCGCGCGAACTGGAGGTGGTCGCTGATCATGGCCTTGATCAGCACCACCTTGATCTCGCGCAGGTGGTGCTTGACCCTGGCCAGCTCGTCCGGCGGCAGGCGCTCGTAGCGCTCACCCTCGGCGAAGAGCATGTCCCAGGGGGCGATCTCCGGGTTGAAGGTCAGGTGCACCTCCTGGTCGGGCACCCGCTCGGCCATGATCGCCTCCACAATCTGCTCGAATAGGGTATGCGGCAGGTTGTAGGCGAAGTAGAAGTCCGTCAGGTTATCGCGGACCACGTTCAGCCGGGTGGTCCAGTCCAGCTGGTTTTCTTCCACCATCGGGTTGTGCAGACCCTCCCGCTGCTGGGAGAGCAGGGCTTTCTGGTGGATTTCGCGCTCGAAGTCTGCCTGGTTGATCACGCCGCGCGCGAAGATCTCTTTGCGCATCTCGGCCCGGATCGTGCGGCTGAGGATGGGGTACTGGGAGATCGCCAGGTAAAGCTGGTAGACCTTGGGCATCATCTGTTCGTTGGTTTCCATGCGCGCGTCCTGTTGGCTGGCTGCGGGCGGGATCGTACCCTCCAATTATCCATCAGACGGGATCGGGCGGCAAAAAGCGGGGAGCCGTCAGCAAGCGGGCCTGCGGCCCGGCGCTTGTCAGGGCCGCGCTGGCGGGATATCATGCAGCCCTGTGTGTGACGCGTGCCGATCTGTCCGGCACAGGGGGGATCAGGGTTCACCACCCGATTCATGGAAACCATCACCGTTCGAATTGACGACCGCATCCGGCTGTTTTCCGCGTTGCTGGCGGCCAGCTCCTGGCCGGAGGATGAGCAGGAGCGCAAGTTGCACGGCACGCACGCCCACGCGCGCGGCACGCGCCGGCTCGTCCAGGGCCAGGATCGGCATCCGGCCGTTCTGGTGCTGCAGGCGCTGCTGGATCGCGGGCTGCCGCTGGATGACATCTTCGGCTATGCGCTGCGCCTGGGCTGGCCGGGGCTGGAGAGCGCGGATGGGCCGGAATGGGCGCCGCCCACCTGGCCGCGCCACCTGCTGCATTTCTACCGCCTCACCGGGCTGGACGGGTGGTGGAGCGCCGAGACCGCGGCCTGGGAACGCGCCGGGCGCGAGGTGGAGGAAGTGATGCAGGGCGCGCGCCTGCGCGAGTTCCTGCGCCCGTTCGTGGGCGCGTTTGACGACGACCTGGTGCTGATCCCCAATCTTTCCTACCCGACCGACACCGAGCTTGGCGTTGCCGCGCCCGGCGCGCTGGTGTGCATCCTGCCGCCCCGCCTGGCCTGGGGCGATAATCCGCCGTGGCCATTCGCGGACGATCCGGCTTACGTGCTGCGCGCCGCGCTGATGCAGTATAGCCGCCTGCTGCTGGCGCGTCTGCTGCGTATGGAGCCTGCCGCCAGCGCCGAAGCCGCCCGCCACCGGCTGCCGGTCAGCCCGGCCTTCGCGGGCCGGTACCCCACCTGGGAGGCTCAGTTCCTGGCGCTGGTGGGGATGGGCCTGGTGGCGATCTACCTGGAAGACTACGTCAGCCCGGCGGAGGCGGAGGCTTTCCTGCTGCTGGCGCGCAAGGCGGACGGGCTGGACGTGCTGCCCCGCGTGGCAGACGTGTTGCGCCAGTATGCCGCCGGCGTGGAAACCGGGCTGTACCGCGATTTTGCCGATTACCTGCCGCACTTCGCCATCCGCTTGCGCGTGGCGGGCAGGCTGAGGGCGCTGTGAGGCGCGGCGTGGAGGCCGGATAACAATGGGCAATCTGGCGACGTTGCAGGCGCGCCTGGCGCGCCCGGAACCGGCCCCGGCCTGGTCGCTGACGGCCGGGCTGGGCCTGTTGATGGCTTATTTCGCGGTGCGGGTGGCGGCCCTGGCGCTCGTTTCCGTCGTGGTGGATGCCGGGGCGGCGGCCCGGGGAGCGCTCTCCCCGCTGACGGTGAACCTGGCCGGGATTGTGACCGGGCTGCTGACGCTGGGGCTGGTGCTGCTCCTGGCGCGTCGCTATGCCCCGCGCGCTCCGCTGGAGGCGCTGCGGCTGCGGCGCTGGCCGGGGACACTCTCCGTGCTGATGATTCTGGCGCTGGCCACCGCGATCCTGATCGACTTCCTGCCGCTGATCGTGCAGCGCATCAGCCTGCCGGTCAGCCTGCAGGGGATGGCGGCGGCCGGGCTGCCGGACTGGCTGGTGGCCGCCCTGCACGTGGTCATTATCGCGCCGCTGGCGGAGATGGCGCTCATCCAGGGCGTGCTGTACCCGGCGCTGGCCACCTGGCGCGGCAACCGGATGGCAATCCTGCTCTGCGCTGTGATCTACGCCGTGATCCAGGTCTTTGACACCCCGGCGGATCTCCTGCTGGGGATTACGGCCCTGCTCAGCGGCGCGTTCCTGGCCGGCGTCCGCGCGCACGAGCAGTCCACGCGGGCAGCGGTGATCGCCGCCGCGATGTTCGGGCTGTTTGCGCTGTTCAAAGCCCTGCGGCTGTTTGTGTAGAGGGTGGGCATGGCGGACCGAGCGCCGGAGGCGCTGACCCTCCTCCACACGGGCGGGCTGGCCGGACGGCTGGATGCGCTGCCGAAGCTGTTCACCCTGATCCGGGGGGTGCGGGCCGGGCTGGACGGTCCGGCCCTGCTGCTGGACCTGGGCGGGTCGTGCGCGCCGGGCGTCCCGGAGTGCGCCGCGACCCAGGGAAGGGCCACCCTGTTCGTTCTGGACGCAATGGGCTATGATCTGGCCTGCCTGACCGGGGAAGATTGCGCGGCCCTGATGCCGTCCGCCGCGGCCCGCCTGCGGGAACGGGTGGCAATGGCGGTCTGTGGGACGCCAGAGTCCGGGCTGCCGGCGGTCGTGACCCGCACCGCCGGCCTGTGGACGGTGGTCGTGACCGCCGCGCCACAGGCGGAAGGGCCGGTTGAGGCCGCGCTGGTCGTGCGGCCAGGGGCGGGTGCTCCCCGGTTGGAAGGCCGGACGCTGTGGCTGCCGGCCGGGCCGGGTGACCGGCTGGGGATTACGCAGGTGACATTCGGGCAAATGGGGCCGCTGGAGTGCCAGGCCCGCAGCCTCACCATCCGGCCGGAAACGCCGCCGGATGCGACAGTGGCGGCGGCGGTGGCCTTCGTGCGGGAGGAAGTGCGGTATTACACGGGCGGACGCGCCGGGACCGCACCGTCAGGCTAGAAGTTTCTCATGGCGGCAAACCTGAAGGGGGGCGCTCATGAAGCAGGCAGAACTGGTTTCACAACTGGACACGTTGTTCTCCATCGAGGCCTTTGACGAGTCCGTGCACTGGAAGCCATTGCTCGCGGAACGTGATTTGCAGGCCCTGGAGCGCTTCGCCCTGCCGGGATTCCTGGGCGGCACGTGGAACGGCCTGATGCTCGATAACGCTGAACAGGTCGACCGGGTGTACACTGTGGTCTTTCCCACCCAGGATGTGATCGACACTGTGATCGCCAAGGAAGTGGGGCGCGGTGCGCCTGGCGCCCTGATCTTCGCCCATCACCTGCTCAACTTCAACCAGGAAAAGCGCCGCTTCTCCCCGATTTCGGAGGAGCAGCTGGAGGAAATGGCCGAGCATCGGATCAGCTTCTACCTGTGTCACGCCCCGCTGGACTGCCACGCGGAGGTCTCCACCACGGTGGCGCTGGCCAACATGCTCGGGCTGCGGGAGCAGGCCCGCTTCGCGCCGTA
>CAZGYW010000218.1:0-5420 GCA_964530495.1 uncultured Anaerolineae bacterium | reverse complement strand
ACCCTATCCTACACTCTTTCCCTACACGACGCTCTTCCGATCTCCACTGCCCGGCCGCACACCCCTGTTTGACTGCACGACGGCAGGCATTGATAGTGTTCTGCGCAGGCGCCATTATACAATCAGGGCCGGTCAACCCGCGACCATTCCATGGCCCACCCCATGCGGACAACCAGGAGGCCACCCGTGGGCAAGACACGCACCGAACAGTTAGGCGAACGGCTTCGTGAATTGCAGGCCAGTTCGGCGGACGTTGAAGCGGCGGCGATTGTCAGCGTGGATGGGTTGAGCATGGCCTCCTCCTTACCGGCCAACATCGAGGAAGATCGCGTATCGGCTATGTCCGCGGCCATGATCTCGCTGGGCGAGCGTATCGCCAGCGAGCTGGGACGCGGCCGCCTGGACCAGGTCTACGTCAAAGGCGAGCGCGGCTACGTGATCCTGCAATCGGTCGGCGAAGAAGCCGTCCTCACCGTCCTGGCGCGCCAGCACGCCAAGCTGGGCCTGATCTTTCTGGACATGAGCCGCGCCGTCCGCGAACTGGAAAAACTGGTCTGAGACTGTGTACCCTGTCTGCCCCGCGACAGAGGCGTGAAGGAGGCCCGCGTGCCCATTGAAAAGATGAGCGGACTGTATTACCCGAACAAGATCGCCCGGATTTACATCGAAGCGATGGAAGATGTGATGGGCGTCAACGGGTTGAACGCCGTCCTGCATCTGGCCGGCCTGGATCGCTGCATTGGCAACTATCCCGCGGACAACCTGGCCAAGGAGTTCGACTTCGCGGAATTCACCGCGCTCAACGCCAGCCTGGAGGATATGTACGGCCCCCGGGGCGGGCGCGGCCTGGCCCTGCGCGCCGGACGGGCGTGCTTCAGCCAGGGCCTCAAGAATTTTGGCGCGCTGGCCGGCGTGGGCGACATGGCCTTCAAGGTGCTGCCCCTGCAGGCCAAGCTCAAGATGGGCCTGCCCGCCATGGCCGCCATCTTCAGCCAGTTCAGCGACCAGAAAAGCGACGTGGAGGAATACTCCGACCACTTCAAGTATTACATTCGCGACACCTGCCCGGTGTGTTTTGAGCGCACGACCGACAAACCGATCTGCAACGCCGCCACCGGCGTGATTCAGGAAGGGCTGCGCTGGGTCTCCGGCGGTCACGAGTTCCGGGTCTTTGAGAGCAACTGCATCGCCATGGGCGACCCGCACTGCGTCTTCGTGATTTACAAAGAGCCGATTGGCTAGCGCGCTGCGCCAGGTTCTAGATTTTGAGTGCTGAGTTTTGAGTCATTGAACGGCACAGGTCGCGCCTTTCTGCCGCTGACGGCGCGACCTCCGGCTCTCGCCTGCCCAACGTGGAACGCATCACTCAATACCCAGCGCGCCCTGCCACCAGCAGGCCCTGCTCTCTGCCTCCGCCCTCCCCCAACTCAACATTCAAAACTCAGCATTCAACACTCCGCCTACGGCAGTCCCCACATCACCGGGTCATACGTTCCGTAGGTGCGCGCCATGCCGTTGCTGGCCTCGGTGTACTCCCCGCTGGCGGTGTCCAGGATCAGCAGCAACGCGGGGCGCTCATCCCCCGGCTCATCCAGGCCAAAGGCGATGTAACGCCCGTCCGGCGACCAGACCAGCGCCGGCAGGATCGGGCCATCCGTCGCCCGCGACTCAAACCCGCAATACACGGTCGTGCGGCCCGTCTGCGTATCCAGCACATGGATCACGGCGGGACCGAGCGTCGGCGCCTTCTCTTCCCCGCTGACCTCGATTACCCAGAAGGCCAGGTAGCGTCCGTCCGGGGACCAGCTCACCGCGCGGGCGTCCTGCTCGCCGGTCACACGCACCGCCCCATAAGCGGCGGTCAGGTTCGTCAGGCGGGTGACGGTGCTCGCCCCCGGCGTCACGCTGAACAGCTCCGCCCCGCGCAGACCCGTCTCGATGTCAAGCTCCCCCTGCCCGACGACGACCAGCCGTCCACCGTCCGGTGCCCAGTACGCGCCGCCCACAAACGGGCGCGCCTCCACCAGGCGCAGCGCCACACCATCCCGCAGGTTGACCAGCTCCAGGTACGGCCACGCACCCGTGCCGTCCACCAGGCGCAGCCCGTAGTAGCCGCCCGGCTGGATCGAATACGTATCGAAATCGGCCATGCGCTCCGGCTCGACCTCGGCCGGGGAAACGCCAATCGAGTAGATGGCGGGCTGCCCGGCCGTCGGCCAGGCCAGCCAGTGATCGGCGTCCCACCAGTCCAGCTCGCTGACGTAGTACGGGAAGACGGAAGTCCGCTCTGTGCCGTCCGGCCGCATCGTCCAGTAGGTGGCCGTTTCCGGGGAAACATACAGCAGCAGGCGGCGGTCGGGCGAGGGGCGGCAGTTCGGGGCGCAGGGGCGCGTTTCCGGAAGCGGATAGCGGATGTCCCGGTCCAGGTCCACCACCCACAGCGCATCCCGCGAGAACGCAGTCAGGATCAGGCCGCTGGCGGCGAACTCCGGCCCGCGTGGCTGGATCGCCCCGCTCCCACACTGCCGCACGAAGGTACCGTACCCTGGCAGTGGCGCGGGCGGCGGCACGGTCGGAACCGGGTCGCCCTGGGCATGGATCGTTATTGCAGAGACCAGCACCAGCACGCAGACCAGCACAACACCGGAGAAATGTCGAAGACTCATACTGTCAGTTAACCTGCCCTCACCAGCCGCGCGCGTAAAACGCCAGGTAGGCAGGCACCTGCCCCGCCCAGTACGCGCCATCATGCCCGCCCGGCGCGAGGTGATAGTCATGCGCCAGGCCCAGTTCCAGCAGCGCCGCGTGAAAGACCTCGATGCTGGCCCGCAGCGGGTCATCCCAGCCGCAGTCCAGGTAGATGCGCGGCTGGTCATCCGGCGTCACGAAGCGGCGGGCCAGGGCAGCCGGATCGCGCTGCGCGAACGCCTGGGGATCGTCGATGCCGTAAATCCAGGGCGGCGCGCCGGGGCCATCCTCCGTGTAGAAGACGGCCGGCCCGTGCAGCCCCACCGCGCAGAAGCGGCCCGGATCGGTGAAGGCGTGTACCGCTGCGCCCGCCCCGCCCATACTCAGCCCGCCGATGGCGCGCCCCTCCCGGTCGCGCCGGACCGGGTAATTGGCCTCCACAAACGGGATCGCCTCCTTGAGCAGGTAATCCCCATAGTTGCCGTAGCAATCGAAGCCGTCGTAGAAGTATTCGCTTTTGTCGTTGTAGGGCGAATCCTCCCAGATGATGCCGGGCGGATCGGCGGCGTTGAGGTAGAAGCTCTTGTCACCCTGGGGCATGGCCAGGATCATGGGCGGCAGCGTCCCGGCCGCGATCCCCTCCGCCAGGCGAACTTGGGCGGCCAGCCGGTCGGTCCAGAAGCGCTCGTGGCTGCCCCACAGGTGCAGCAGGTACACCACCGGGTACTCGCGATCCGGATCGTAACCCGGCGGGGTCACCACGCGGATGCGCATCACGCTGCCCAGGGCATTGCTGGGCATCATGTGGTCGTGAAGCATGCCAGTCTCGCTCATTGGTCCGCCTGCGCCGCGACAATCGCGTTAAGTTCAGCATGCGCGGCGCGCAGGTTGGCATGTACCGTCCAGCCCAGCTCGTCCGCGTGCTCGATTACCCAGTCAGTATAAACAAGGGCCATGGCATCCAGCCCCCGGTCGCGCGCGGCGTGGAGCGCGGGCAGAAAGTCGTTGCGCGGCGAGGTGGGGTCAAGCGCCACCTTGTCCGCCACGAAAACGATCTTCTCCAGGGTGCTGGCCCCGGCGCGCAGGGTCGAATGGTAGCGGATGGCGTTCAGCACATCCTCGTCCGTGATGCCCAGTTTCTCCCGGACGACGGCGGCCGCCAGCGGGCCGTGCACAAGCTGCGGGATCTCGCGGTCGGAGTCGGTCAGCACCACGCCCCGGGCTTCCGCCTCGCTGATCAGGTCATCCCGTGGGACAACCGCCGCAAGGTCATGGCACCAGGCCGCCAGCGCCGCGCGCTTCATGTCCGGCTCCGGATCGTCGGCGAACCGGGCGGCCAGCATCCGCGCCTGCATCACCACCTGGCGGCTGTGGGCCAGCGTATCGCTGCGCCCGGCCCCGGTCAGGAAAGCATCCACGGCTTCGCGGGCATTCTCCGCCGCCACCAGGGAGTCAAAGTAACCACCGCTCACGCTTGCCACTCACTTTCGTTCCAACCCTGCCACAGGATACCACACCTGGCCGTGGCCAGAGTGCTGAGTTTTGAATTTTGAGTGTTGAGTTGGAGCGGAAGACGCGGGGGCAGCCAGAATCGCTTCGCTTGCCGCTGCCGAAGGGTGGCGCTTCAACCGCCGCCTTGCTGCTTTTCAACTCAAAATTCAACACTCATCATTCAAAATTCCCTACGGCGTTACGGACAGCCGGTCGAAGGCGAACATCATCCGGCGGCCCAGCGCCGGATCGTCCTGCGCCACCTGGCGCTGAATCTGGTTGATCTCGTCGTAGGAACCGACATCATGCGCGAACAGGTGCGTGAGCACCACGCGATCGGCGTCCAGCGCCCGGATCATGTCCAGCGTCTGCGGGAAGGTCGTTTCCTTCTGGAGCACGGGATGATCAGCCGGGATCAGGCGCTGCCCGGTCAGCGGATGCACCTCGAACAGCCCGGTCTGCATCACTACCAGGTCGAAGTGGCCGAGCGCCCCGTCCGGCTGCCAGCCAAAGACCTCGTCCGGGGCGATCAGCACCCGTTTGGCCCCTTCGCTCAGGATGTAGGCGTAGGCCTGCACGTTCCGCTCCGGCAGACGGTACGGCTCCACCCGGATGCCGCCCACCTCAAACGCGCCGCCCTCCGGGATGATCACCGGCGCGACAACGCCCATCCGCTCGTAGTAGATCAGCCGCTCGCCCAGGCTGTGGAAGGCGGCGAAATCCTCAGACAGCCCCTGCGGCAGGTAGACGGGCGTGCGGGCGTAATCCGGCGGCCAGGCGACGGTGAAGTTCAGCGCCTCAAAGACGCGCAGCCCGGCCGTGTGGTCAGGGTGCCAGTGGCTCCAGGTCACCGCGCCAACCCGGCGCACCCCGGCCCGGTTCAGGCTGGGGATGATGTCCTCCGGCGTGTCGATCAGGAGATCCGGGCCGTGCACGAAGACCGCCGGGCCATTGCGGCTGTAGGGCACGCCGCGCGCCCGCGCCTCCGAGCACACCCGGCAGTCGCACGTCGGGCGGGGCAGGCCAATCGCCCCGGCCGTGCCCAGAAATTCGATACGGATCATGAAGCGTCCTCCTGAGGAGCACGGACCGCAGCCAACGCCGGAGAATTATAGCCCACAATCGCCGCGATCAGCGGTTACCCGACGTACTGGCGCACAATGGCATCCACTCGGGCAGCGTACCCGCCGCCAAAGAGGTTCATGTGCACCAGCAGCGGGTAGAGCTGGTAAAGGAGCCGG
>CAZGYW010000217.1:0-5422 GCA_964530495.1 uncultured Anaerolineae bacterium | reverse complement strand
TACACCCTATCCTACACTCTTTCCCTACACGACGCTCTTCCGATCTGGTTGCGCCAGGCGCGGTTGCGCCGGCGCTGGTGCAGCTGGCCGGGTCGCGCCTGGTCAACATGCCGCTGATGATCCTCACCCTACCCGGGGCGGTTGAGGACCTGCTCGACCCGCTGGGCGTGGAGGTGCAGGGATGAGCGTCATTACCATCAGCAACGACGACAAAATCCTCAACACCGTGATTGTAGGTGGCTGGATCGTGCAGACGAGAGAGGACGCGGACGGGCGGCAGTATCAGCTGCTGATCCCGCCGCAGCCGGAGATGGACGATGAGACGCAAACCGATAACGTTTCTGCTTGACATCATTTTTTGGACAATCCTGGTGCTGTGCATCCTGGGCTTTATCTGGACGTGGGCGCGATGAGCGAGCCGCGGGGTGAGTACATGGGGACGCCGAAAGAGATCCTATGCCAGCAGTGCCACAGCAAACTTGGCGTGCAGGTAGAGATCGGCGGCAAAACATACCTCCAGGTCGGCGGTGTTGTGCTGCACTCGGCACACGGCGTATGTGCGTCCTGCGGGTGGCCGTACCACTGGGCCACGCTGGACAAGCAACTGGAGAAACTCATCGCCGCACTAGTTGTAAAACTCTGATAAAAGTCGTACAATAATTCAAATATTGAACGTTTGGGTATCTCAGAGTTTACCGCCTGGGCCTTTGGCCTGGGCGGTTCTCTGTTTACCACCAGTTCCTCCTTTCACGGTTTGCCTAAATTGGCGGGGTGCGTCTTATGGTGTGGTGGGCGGCGCACGTAGGAGGGTGGGGTAGCATGGGTGGTTGAGGTGGATACATGGACATATTGAAACTTTTTGCAGAGGTAAGCGGGCTCTCGGTTTTCATCCTGGCCCTGGTCGAGCAAATCAAGCGCTTTGGCGTAACAGGCAAGCCGTTGGAGTTCGCGGCATACGGCGCCGGGCTGGTGGTCGCATTGAGAAGGCATGGCAGAGGATAAGCGGGTTTACATGACGGACGCTGAGGCAGTGGTGGTGGGTGAGCTGCTCAGCCTGTTTACAGCGGCGCAGCTGGCGGAGATCTGCGCGCAGTTCCGCGCGATCCGCGGGCTTGGGTATGGAGAGATCACCATCCGGGTGGATGGGGACCGGATGTATCTCAAGCCGACGCCGAGCATATCGCTGGGAAAGGTGAAAGGTTAGCGTTTCTGCAGAAACGGCACATAGTTGACAGGCAGTGTATAATAGTATTGAAATTTATCGCCTGCCAGAGCAGAAATAGAAGCCGGGGCGCGCCAATTGGCGACCCGGTTTTTGTTTGCCCTGGAGGCAGCGCCTCCAGCAGGAGGCGAAATGTCAGATTTCCAGTTTTCTTCGGAATTGATTGTGTCGATCACCAGCGTTGTTTTGTCGCTGGTGTTTTCGTATTTCCCAGTGCTGCGGGCAAAATTTGCCAGCCTGGGAACTGAGGTCAAGAGCGTGGTCATGCTGGGGCTAATGGCGGCTGTGGTTTTCGCAGTGGCCGGGCTAAACTGCGCTGGTTGGATCAATGCCGGGATCAGCTGCGATCAGATTGGGTTAAAACAGCTGGTCTGGTGGTACGTGATGGCCGTGGTCAGCAACCAGGCGGCCTACGTGGTCAGCCCGCAGACGGGGGATGTCAAGATCGCCAAACGGCTGCGGGGGATGGTATATCCAGATGCCTGAGCGGATCACTACCCCTCGCGGGGTTGGGGGCGACATAGCGCTGCTCGCGCAGAAGGTGGAGATTATGGGGGATTCGATCGAAGATCTGAAAGCTATGGTTAAAGAGCTTTCGACAAGTATGCAGGCCCTGGAAAAACGAGAGATCGTATGCCAGGGAACTGTCCTCAACCGGGCCGACGCAAATCATGGGCGGATCGAGGATCACGAAAAGCGCCTGGTCCAGATGCGTATCTGGCAGGACGAGGCGCAGAAAATCCTGAACCAGATCCAATTCGGCTATAAGGTTGTGGCGTTTATTGGCTCAGCAGTAGGACTGAGCATTATCGCGTTGATCTGGGCGCTGATTACCGGGCAGGCAGTGATCGGGTTTAAATAGGAGCCATATGACAGGCAGAGATCTTTGGTGGGAAGCGCGTGAGTATACTGCAGAGCAGGCAGAGATCGACCCCGACCTGTTTGAGCGGGGGATCAGTTTTGCGGCCGCCGTCGAGGGGTCTGCATCTGACAGGCTGATGATGGTCGATCTGAATAAATATCGGGCAAACACTAATGTCGAACTGTTGATTGACCAGGGTGTGCGGCTCTTCGGCCTGCGTGTGATCGGGCCGACCCAGTGGATCTACGCCAACTGGAAATACGAAGTGGATCCGACGTTCGTGAAATACTATGAGCGGATCCGCAAATACGACTCGAGCGTATGGATCCTGGGCTATGGAGTGCATAATCCCTGGAGCAACGAGGAGGGCAACTACTTGGGAATCGACCCCCAGGTAAAGCTCTTGAAAGAGGCAACCAGAAACCATATCTGCGACCTCTATTGCTGGGATGACGAGGTGGGGAAGTGTTGGAAGGACGGCAGGGACACTACCATCACCAGTACAAACCTGGTGAAATCGATCCGGATCTGCATGGAGCAGACCCTGGCTGAGTTCGAGAAATGGCCCAACGGTTTGCCAAAGATCCCTGTCCATTATTCGGCGAATTGGTTTATGAAGACGTACGCGCCTGCTCAGTACCAGGCCTGGCTGGACCAGGCGTTGAAAGACCCAGGGAACCGGCCATTCCTGACCTGGCGCGCCTGGCTGCCGAAAGCAATCAATTCGGAATATCCTACGATTAGTGATGTGTTTGACCAGTTCATCACACCGACGGGCATCCAGGAAAACGCCTACCTGCGCATGGGCAGTGAGCCTGCAGCAGATCTGTGGCAGGGAACGTTTACCGCAAAGGTCACAGGCCTGGGAGAGGCCAGTGGGGTTGATGCCAGTATAGGCTATGGGTTGAGCAACACTATTGATAATTTTGCGTATAACGCAAATTTACCGATTGGCTCTGATGAGCCAGAGCCTGAACCAGAGCCGGAGCCACCCACAGGTGATCTGGCTGAGCGGGTAGCTGCTCTCGAGGCCAGAGTGGATGCTATTGAACAGTGGATACGGGGGTTCTGATGCCCATGTCTTCGCTGCGTCCCTGCTCCTACCCTGGCTGCTCCAACCTGGTTCGGCACGGTCGATGCGCTGATCACCAGGCAATGGATCGCGCGGAGGAGAACCGAGACAGAGACCCTGCTATCAAACGGTTATACAACTCTGTGAGATGGCAAGGGATCCGCGCAGGAGTGCTGGCCAGGTCACCCTGGTGCGAGGAGTGTCTGCGGCATGGACAATATGTTATTGCCAGGCACGTAGATCATATTGAGCCACACAACGGCGACGTACATAAATTTTTCTCAGGTCCATTCCAGAGCCTATGTATAGAGTGCCACAGTAAAAAAACATTATCAGAGATCAGGGGGAGGGGGGTTGAAAAAGATTTGCATAGGGGGGCTCAGAACGGGCGGGGCCATCCACGCGAAAAAAACTCCCCGATCGAGGCCTGAAAAAAGGAAGCTATGCCAACGCCGCTGAAACACAGCTCAAACATGCGCAAGCACCTCACCAAAACCGAACGAGAGTCGCGGGAGAGGGCTGAGGCGGGCCTGGTAAGTGAACGGCAGGCCTACCTGCGGGCGCCGGCATGGTTGAGCAAGGAGGCGAGAGTCGTGTTTCAGAATACCAAGAGGCGGTTGCGGCACTACGACCTGCTGGAGGTGGTGGATATCGACCTGCTGGCGCTGTATGCGGATGCGGTGGCCAGGTACCAGGCGGCGGTGAAGGATTTGACGCCGGCGGCGGAGGTGAAGACGATCCAGGCGGCGCAGGCCTGGAGCCGGATTAGCCTGGCGTATGCCGATAAGCTAGGATTTAGCCAGACGGCGCGGGCCAGGCTGGCAAGGAAGAAGGCGCAGGCCGAGCCGGTGGACCCGCTGGAGCAACTGCTGGGCGGGGTAATCGACGATGTGACCGATTTCGTGAACGGCGAGGGGAACTCATGACGGCGTTGAACTGGGTCGGGCACACGCATGTATGGATCGAAACAACGACCTGGTCGACGAGCCAGGGCCAACCGCTGGCGCACACGATGATCCGGCGGCGCAGGTGCTACTGCGGCGCCTGCCAGAGGCCGGTGGGCGACACGTGGGTGGACTGTTCTCCGTGGGCGGATGCGGAACCAGATGAAACGGATGGGACGGCAGGAGATGAGCGATGAGGCGCGCGGTTTTGCTGGCGCTGGTCCTGCTGGCGCTGGTGGGAGCGGGCATGTATAGTGCGGGTAGGGCTCGAAGGGCGGAGATGTTTTTTGAGAGCCTCCGGCACACGAAGGGAAAATTTGGGGGCGAGCCGTTCGTGTTGCTACCCTGGCAGCGGAAGATCATCCGGGATGTGTATGGGACGGTGGACCCGACGGGACGGCGAACCTATAAAACCGTTTACCTGGAGATTGCAAAGAAAAATGGTAAATCGGAGCTGGCGGCCGGAGCCGGGCTGTACCACACGTTCGCGGATGGGGAGCGGAACGGCGAGGTCTATGGGTGCGCGGCGGACCGGTCGCAGGCCTCGATCGTGTTTGACGTGGCGGTAGATATGATCGACCAGCAGCCGGTGCTGAAGAAGCGGACGAAGCTGCAGATCAGCCACAAGCGGCTGACGGACCGGGTGAGCGGGACGTTTTACCAGGTGCTGAGCGCGGAGGCATTCACTAAGCACGGGCTGAACGTGAGCGCGTGCATCTTCGACGAGCTGCACGCGCAGCCGGGGCGCGAGCTGTGGGACGTGATGACCTTCGGCGCGGGAGACGCGCGGGAGCAGCCGATCTGGTGGGTAATCACGACGGCAGGAGACGACCCGGACCGGGTATCGATCTGCTGGGAGCAGCACGAGTATGCGAAGCAGATCCTGGCGGGGGAGGTGATGGACCCGACCTGGTACCCGGTGATCTACGCCTACGAGGGCGACGATATTTACAACGAGGCGAACTGGGCGCAAGCCAACCCGAGCCTGGGGACGACGATCCAGATCGAGAGCGTGCGGGAGGCGGCGCAGAAGGCGAAGGCGAAACCGGCCGAGGAGCGACTTTTCCGGTGGCTGCGACTTAACCAGTGGCCGACGTATAAGTTGACGACCTGGCTGCCGCTGGAGCTGTTTGATAGCTCGGTGGGCGATTGGAACCGGGCGGATCTGCTGGGCAAAGACTGCTACCTGGGGATTGACCTCTCGTCGACGACCGACCTAACGGCGATCTGCGCGCTGTTCCCTCCCCAGGGAGAGCAGCGAGACTGGCGCTGCTTCTAGATCGGAAGAGCACACGTCTGAACTCCAGTCACCGCTCATTATC
>CAZGYW010000216.1:0-5425 GCA_964530495.1 uncultured Anaerolineae bacterium | reverse complement strand
CGTGCTCGCGCGTCTGCGGCATCGGGCCGTCCGGCGCGCTCACCACCAGGATCGCGCCGTCCATCTGCGCCGCGCCCGTGATCATGTTCTTGATGTAGTCACGGTGCCCGGGGCAGTCCACGTGCGCGTAGTGCCGTGTCGCCGTCTGGTATTCCACATGCGAGATCGCAATCGTGATCCCGCGCGCCTTCTCTTCCGGCGCGTTGTCGATCTGGTCGAAGGCCCGGAAGTCCGCCCAGCCCTTCATCGCCAGCACCTTGGTGATCGCCGCCGTCAGCGTCGTCTTGCCATGGTCGACGTGCCCGATCGTCCCGATGTTGACATGGGTCTTCGTACGCTCAAACTTCGCCATCATTTCCTCCTGGATCGCCGGGAACTAGCGTTTCCCGCCTTTAACAATTTCATCCGTCACATGCTGCGGCGTCGGCGCGTAGGCTGCGAACTCCATCGTGAAGCTGCCGCGCCCCTGTGTCTGGTTGCGGATGCCGGTTGCGTAACCGAACATCTCACCCAGTGGCACCATAGCTTTGATTGAGGACACGCCGCCACCGCGCTGGTCCATCCCCAGGATGTTGCCGCGCCGGGCAGAGAGATCCCCGATGATATCGCCGGTGAATTCATCCGGGACAACGACTTCAACCCGCATGACCGGCTCCAACAAGATTGGGCCGCCACGCTGCACGCCTTCTTTCAGCGCGAGCGAGCCGGCGATCTTGAACGCGATTTCCGAAGAGTCCACCTCGTGGTAGCTGCCATCGACCAGCCGGGCCTTGATGCGCGTGACCGGGTAACCGGCCAGCACACCGCCGCTCAGCGCCTCGCGCATGCCCTGTTCCACCGGGCGGATGTACTCCCGGGGGATAGAGCCGCCGACAATCTTGTTTTCGAAGATGAAATTCTCGGTTGAATCGGCCGGGAGCGGCTCGAACTCAACCACGACATGCCCGTACTGGCCGGAGCCACCCGTCTGGCGCACAAAGCGCCCTTCGGCCCGGATGGCACGGGTGATCGTCTCGCGGTAAGCCACACGCGGCTTACCAACGCGCGCCCCGACCTTGAATTCGCGGAGCATGCGGTCAACGAGCACTTCCAGATGCAGCTCGCCCATCCCCTCGATCAGCGTCTGGCCGAGCGTCTCGTCCACGGTAACCACGAACGTCGGGTCCTCTTCCGCCAGCTTGCGCAGCGCTTCGGACATCTTGTCCTGGTCAGCCTTGGTCTTAGGCTCGATCGCCACGGCGATCACCGGCTCGGGGAAGTGGATGGCTTCCAGCAGGATGGGGGCATGCGCATCGCACAGTGTTTCGCCGGTGAAGGTATCTTTGAGGCCCAGCGTGGCGGCAATGTCGCCCGCGTGGATCTCTTCAACGTCTTCACGGCGGTCCGCGAACATCCGCACCACGCGCCCGATGCGCTCCTTCTTGCCCTTGGAGGTGTTCTGCACGGCGCTGCCGGCCTTCAACACACCGGAGTACACACGGAAGAACGCCAGCCGGCCCACGAAGGGATCGGTCACAATCTTGAAGACCAGCGCGCTGAGCGGCTCGTCATCAGTGGCGTGCCGTACAACCGGCTCGCCGCTGCGGGGATCGGTCCCGGTCACAGGCGGGATGTCCAGCGGGGAGGGCAGGAAGTCCACCACCGCGTCCAGCATGAGCTGCACACCCTTATTCTTAAGGGAGGAGCCAACCAGGACGGGCTGGACTTTGTTGTGGATCGTGGCATCCCGCAGCGCGGCGCGCAGCTCATCGTCGCTGATCGATTGCTCCATGAGATACTTATCCATGAGGTAATCGTCATTCTCGACGATGGTTTCGATCATCCGCGTGCGAGCGGCTTCCACTTCGGGCAGCAGATCCGCCGGGATCGGGCCGTGCTCGATCTGGGTCCCCAGGTCATCCCCGTAGGTCACCAGCTCCATCTTGAGCAGGTCCACAATGCCCCGGAAGTGCTCACCTTCCCCGTAAGGAAGCTGAATCCGCACCGGGGTCGCGTGCAGGCGCTCGACAATCATGCCCACCACGCGCTCGAAATCAGCACCCACGCGATCCATCTTATTGATGAAGCAGATGCGCGGGACGTGATATTCATCCGCCTGCCGCCACACGGTTTCGGACTGCGGCTCAACACCGGCGACGCCGTCAAAGACGACCACGCCACCATCCAGAACGCGCAGGCTGCGCTGCACTTCGGCGGTGAAGTCCACATGGCCGGGCGTATCGATCACGTTGATCTGGTGATCGCGCCAGGAAGCAGTCACGGCGGCGGCGGTGATGGTGATCCCGCGCTCGCGCTCCTGCTCCATGTAGTCGGTTGTGGCAGCGCCGTCATGCACCTCGCCCATGCGATGCACCATACCGGTGTAATACAGCACCCGCTCCGTCGTCGTGGTTTTACCCGCGTCGATGTGGGCGATGATCCCGATATTGCGCACTCTGGCGAGGTCTAGCGACTTGCTTTCGTTCTTAGAAGCCACAGGATTGCTACCTTACGATACTTGGTTGCCCCGGCGGGGCACTTTACCAGCGGAAATGCGCGAACGCGCGGTTAGCTTCGGCCATGCGGTGCGTGTCGTCACGCTTCTTGATCGCGCCACCCTGACCGTTCGCGGCATCCATCAGCTCGGCGGCCAGCTTCTCAGACATGCTGCGCCCGCCACGAGCGGCGGAAAACTGCAGGATCCAGCGCATGGCCAGCGATGTGGCGCGCTGCGCGGGCACTTCGACCGGCACCTGGTAGGTGGACCCACCTACACGGCGCGGCTTCACCTCGACCGCCGGAGTGACATTGCGCAGCGCCTGCTCGTAGATTTCCACCGGGTCTTTCTTGGTCTTGGCCTCGATGATTTCCATCGCGCCATACATCACCCGGCGAGCAGTGCTCTTCTTGCCACCCTTCATCAGGCGGTTGATGAACATCTCCATCTTGACGTTCCCAAAACGAACGTCGGGCGCGACTTCGCGCTTAGCGGGGCGATACCTTCTGGGCATGTTTCACTCCCTCTACTTGGGCCGCTTGGAGCCGTACTTGCTGCGGGCCTGTTGCCGGTTCTTCACACCATCACTGTCCAGCGTGCCACGTACGATGTGATAGCGCACACCGGGCAGGTCCTTGACACGCCCACCGCGGATCAGCACCACACTGTGCTCCTGCAGCCCGTGGCCTTCACCCGGGATGTACGCCGTGACCTCGATCCCGTTGCTGAGCCGGACGCGCGCGATCTTGCGCAGCGCCGAGTTCGGCTTCTTGGGGGTCATGGTACGCACCTGGGTGCACACGCCGCGCTTCTGCGGGGCGCCCAGGGGCTGGCGGGTGCGGCGCTGCGAGTACGAGTTGAAGGTGTACAGGAGGGCGGGCGCAGCACTCTTCTGACTCTTAGCCTTGCGGCCCTTGCGGATCAACTGATTAATTGTCGGCATTCCCTATCTCCGTCTAGCCTGCCGTTTTCGCATGCAAACGGGCGAACCTGTCGCCCGTTGATCCCTGCCTTCTCACAAACCACGAGGCCATCTCGCATCAACCTCTGCAATGGCCTCACGGAACGTGAACCTCAGTAAATTCGGCAGGTCATTGCCCTGGCATGCAGGGTTGACCCCCGGGGGAACGAGATTGGACTATCATAATAACAGGCCGGGCGGGGAGAGTCAAGAGTTTTCACCGCCCGGTCAGGCGCCAACCCGGGCGCGTTTCCCGCCCGAAGATCACGGATTCTCCGGCGGGAACGCGCTTCGCCCGCTCCGCGAGAATCCGTGATCACAGCGATCCCGCATCCGTTACGCCCCGCCCAGCGCCGCGGCGTCCTCCGCCTGGGCCGCACGGCGGCCCTCGGCCACGTCCACGCGCGTCAGCAGGTAACCACCCAGGATGAACAACACAATCAGGCTCAGGATGGCCGGGCGGCTGCTATCGAAGAGCGCCACCGCCCCCGCGAACAGCAGCGGGCCGAGGATGGCCGAGAACTTCTCCATGATGCCGTACAGCCCGAAGAACTCCCCACTCTTGGCCGCCGGGGACATGCTGGCATACAGGCTGCGGCTGAGCGCCTGCGACCCGCCCTGCACGATGGCGACCATCCAGGCCAGGAACCAGTACTCGAGCGTCGAATCCAGCACGAAGCCCCAGACCGCGATCACGCTGTAGATCAGCAGGGCCAGCAGGACGCTGCTCTTGGTATCCAGGCGGGCCGCCAGCCCGCTGAACAACGGCCTGCCCAGCAGCAGCGCGAAGATCGCGCCCGCCACCTGCACGCCAATGATAATGCCCAGAATGGTCAGCAGGCTGCTTTCCCGAACCGGGGGCAGGACCTCGGCAGCGGTCAGAGCCAGGCGCGTACCTCAGATGGCCGGGTTGGCCTCCGCGCGGTTGACCAGCGTCAGCACGTGCTGGCCCGGCTCCGGCGCGGTCAGGGTCTTCGTCACGTTGTAGCGCACAGTGGCGCGGTACATGTCCAGCACCACCGGCTCATCGTCTTCGTCCAGCAGCGGCGCGCCGTCCAGCAGCACGTCCGCCAGCCCGCCATCCGGCCCAACACTGTAGGTCAGCACGATCTTCTGGCCGTTGAAGGCCAGGCTCGTCTCCGCGCCGACCTCATCCGTATAAGCGAAGGGCATGTCCTCGGTCGCGTCGATGTCCGCCGCCGCAATCGCATCGCGCTCCCAGGCGCCGGCGGTCACCAGCGCCGCGTCCCCGGCCGCGTACACGCCCTCCCCCACAGCCTCCGCCGTGGTGACGTACGGCGCGGGCGGCGCGCCGGAAACATCCACCGGGATCGCCCCGCGCAGCACGATGCCCAGCAGGGGCAGCACAACAAGGTTGAAGAAGATGAACGCCAGGAACTGCGGCCGGCGTTTTTCCGTCGGGGAAGGCAAGCGGCCAAAGATCAGGCTGAAGGGGATGCCCACGAACTGCACCAGCAGCAGGGCCAGCAGCAGCTCGATTGTGCCAAAGCCCAGCTCCGCGCCGTAGATCACAGCCACGCCGATGATCGTGCCAATGCCGTCATTGTAAATAAGGAAGGCCAGCAGGTACTTGAAAAGCTCGCGGTACTGCTGAATATCCCGGAAGGTGGTATACAGCCGCTGGAAGCTGGCCCGGATCACATTCAGCAGCGACTCGGTGCTGGTGGTGGCCGCCGGCGGCTCCGGCACGGTGCGCAGCAGCGGGATGGTGAAGATGCCCCACCAGATCGCCACGCTCAGGAACGAGAGCCGGATGCCGGCGTGCTCGAACAGGCTATCCGGGATGAGCTGGATCATGGCAATGTTGACCGCCAGCAGCAGCCCGCCGCCCAGGTAGCCCATCGCATAGCCGCGCGTGGAGACCTCGTCGCGGTCTTCATCTTTCGCCACATGCGGCAGCAGGGCGTCATAGAACACATTCGCCCCGGTGAACCCGATCCGGGCGAACACGAACAGCAGCGAAGCCA
>CAZGYW010000215.1:0-5447 GCA_964530495.1 uncultured Anaerolineae bacterium | reverse complement strand
AGCAGCGCAGCCAGGAATTCGCGGGTCGTCGCTTCGCGCCCCCAGCCAGGGCCGAGCAACAACGCATCATACCCATCCAATTCACGACAGACCAGGTCGGCCGCGTCCTCCGCGATTACGCCCATTTCATGAGGTAGCAGCAACCAGGTCGCTTCCGGAACCTGCGCAGCCAGGATCGGGGTGATGATCTGAGGCGCTGCCACGGTGACAAGTCCAGCGCCGGCCCGGTAGGCCGCCCCCGCAGCCAGGGCCGCAGCGCCGGTATAGTTCAATGAACCGACCACCGCCATAACCTTGCCGAAGGTGCCTTTGTGGGCGTCAATTGGCAGGGCGGGGAGCAGCGCCCGGATGGTGGCGGATGTTGGCATTTCGGTGCGCACCGCATCACGGGCAGGAAGCCGGCGCGGCAGGCCGATTTCCGCGACGTGCAGTTGGCCGCACGCCGTCGCACCGGGGAAAAGCACCTGACCAGCTTTAACAGCGGCAAAGGTGACCGTCGCGTCGGCGGCAAGGGACAGATCATCAAGCGCGCCGGTATCACACTCGAGACCGCTGGGACAGTCAACGGCGACAACTTCAGGGCGGCTCTGCGGTCGGGTGCCCGGCGCATCCGGTGTGAGATAACGCCTGGCAGGTGCCGGTGCGCTGCGTGCGGTACGAATTGCTGCTCCCGCGGCCTTCATAAGCTCGGCCAGTTCGCCCTTGACTGGCAGCGTGACACCGATTCCGAGGAGACCATCAAGAACGAGGTCTGAAGACGCGATCAGTTTCTTTAGCACGCGAAAGCGTTGATCGTTCCGGGCATTGGCAATGAACAGACCGGCTTCGCGCACGGCGGTGAAATTCGTGTCCTCATCGCCGCGCGGCCGAGAGAGGTAGAAGCTGACTGTGTGGTCACTCTCTGCGGCAACCAACCGGCCGGCTACCAGGGCATCACCGCCGTTGTTCCCGGGACCCACGAGGACGGTGATCTTGGCCTGCGGCTGTTCCGCCAGCCGGTCAAGGACGTAGTCCGCCAGCGCGCGGCCAGCGTTAGCCATCATCGCCGCGTAACTCACGCCCGCGGCGTCCGCTTCGCGTTCAATGGCACGCATCTGCTCGATTGTCACGATCTTGAGCATAGGTCTCGCCTCATGAAGAAAGGAGTGGCGCCAGGCCAGCCCGGCGATTGGTCAGGAAGCAGTGGGTGAGTCAGGGTGGCGAGTTAGCGCCGTCCGGATACTCCGGCGCAGGTCGCCGACTGCCACGGGTTTGACGAGGTAATCGTGCGCTTTAGCCACTGCCAGGGCGAACACCTGACTTGACTGCTCATCGAAACCGCTGACGATAATGACTGGAATGGTCGCCAGGGTCTGGTTGGCGCGCATTCGACCCAGAAGTTCCCAGGCATGCCCATCCGGCATGACCAGATCCATGATGACCAGGTCCGGTATGTGATCCTCGATCAGCATCAGGGCCTCCCGGCTGGAGCGCGCACCGAGGAAGGTGGCACCAAGTTCTTCAGCCAGGTTGGCCACTTCTGCCAGAAAGTGCTCATCCCGGTCCGCACACACGATGACCCTGTTCGCGCCAGCATTCTGTCCGATCTGGCTGCCGTCCTCGAGGTCGGCCTCCGGAAGCATACTGATGTCAGGGTTTGCGTCGGATGAATCAGGATGCGCACTGGAATCGATGAACGCCACCGCAGTATCAGCCAGGAGCCGGGGTGCGCTCTGAAGCAGGTGGCTGAGCGCGATTTCGGCGTCGGCCAGGCGATCAAACGGGGCGCCATTTCGATTCAGGAGGGCGACGACTTCGCCCTGTACCACCGGTATATAGCGTCCTGCCAGACCAGGCTGGTGTAATTGCTGGCGCACAATCTCCAGGGCGTCAGCCGGCAGCGTTGTGGTGAGGTAATAGCGGCGAATACGCCCGGAACTCTGTTCGCGGGTT
The DNA here is from genome assembly GCA_964530495.1 of uncultured Anaerolineae bacterium. Classification (GTDB taxonomy): domain Bacteria; phylum Chloroflexota; class Anaerolineae; order Aggregatilineales; family Ch27; genus CAZGYW01. The sequence goes on along the minus strand of CAZGYW010000215.1, from coordinate 3,515 downwards.
GTAAAACGCGCAAAACGCCCGCCTTCTGGCAGGGCCGGCAGCCAGACAGACGAACGATCATAGCCCAGGATGTGGCCTGCCGCCTGGAACTGTTCAAGCTCATGGTCGGAAATGGCATGCCCGTAGAACCTGTCTTCAAACGGCAGCAGATCGCCAGTGAGCAGGTCCTGAACCTGCGCCTGGTCCCATTGGACAACACAGGTGCCATCCTGCAGGAAAAACACCAGGTGGCGAGCTACGGGGACTCCGTCAGACTGGCGAGACAAGGTTGTCTGCAGCGCCTCCATCCAAGTTACGGGTGGTCACCATTCGCGGTGTCAGGGAAGGCCGGTAATCCTGCCCGGCGCTAGTAAAGCTCGACAAAATAGCTCTCGGCGGCCCGATCCAGGAGTTCTTTCGTCAGGAGTGGTGGCCGATCCAGATAGCGCGCGATATCAATCAGTTGCTCGATCAGGTCGCGCGGGTGAACGGCGCGCAGATTGCGATTCTTCTTGATGTACCATTCCTGAATCAGGTAGGCGAGCATCTGCTCTTCGTATGGGATTTTCTTACGCTCGCAGTACTGCCGGAAAATTTCCCTGAACTGTTCGTAAGTCGGATCGCCGACTTCAATCTTGTGACGAATGCGACGCAGAAATGCTTCATCGACAAGTTCGCGCGGCTCCAGGTTGGTCGAGAACACAATCAGCACGTAGAACGGAACCTCGATCTTGCGACCTGTGGCCAGGGTGAGAAAGTCCAGACGTTTTTCCAGGGGGACAATCCAGCGATTGAGCAAATCGCGGGGGCGCACCTGCTGGCGACCAAAGTCATCGATCAGGAACAGCCCCCCGTTGGATTTCACCTGGAAAGGTGCTTCGTAGTACTTGTTGGTGCTGTCATAGACCAGATCGAGGCCGGCCAGCGTGAGTTCCCCGCCCACCATGATCACCGGGCGACGGATCTTCACCCAGCGCGGATCGCGCTTGATGCCGGTTTTCACACCCGGGGACGTCTCTGCCGATTCACCGGCCGCCATTTCGGTGACTTCGTGGTGCACGCTATCAAATACACGGATCACCTGACCGTCTACGTCAATAGCGAACGGAATCCAGAGGTCGGAGCCGAGCACAACGCGCCCGACGGCCTCTGAGATGGTGGTCTTGCCGTTACCGGGGGGGCCATACAGGAAGATCGATTTCCCGGAGTTCACGGCAGGTCCGATCTTGTTCAGCATTTCTTTGGAAACGACCAGACCCTTGAGCTGGCCAAGCAACTGATCCTGCGTGACTGTGCGCTGGCCCTGGTTCTGGGCATGCATCGCTGCCACGTACTGGTTGAGCGTAACCGGGCATGGGCCGGCATACTGGGAACGCTCAAGCGCCTCCCGGGCTTTGTCAGCGCCCTTGTCCGAAATCATGTACTGGTAAGTCGCCACGTTGACGCCGCTCGCCCCCTTGACCTCCACGTATTTTTCACGTTTCAGCCAGTCCAGAGTCTGATCCACGACGCCAACATAAGGCAGGCGTACAAAGTCAGCGATCTGCTGCCCGCTCATAAAACCGCTGAAATACACCACCTTCAGGATCAGGTCAGCGATGCTCAGCAGATTCAGTCCGGTGTCTTCAATTGACCGCATCGGGGGCGGATTCCAGACGGGTTGAGCTGGCCGCTGTGCTCCGGCCGGAGGACGGTTGGCGGGTGGGGGGGACTTGGGAGAAATGGGTCCTGTCATCGGGTCGATCCTTGCTATGAGGGATTCCCTTGCGCTGCCAGAATACTGGCGCCAGCGGGAGTGATCAGAACAGTCTGCTAAGGTCACATTATACGCTAAAGCAGTTGACACGCCAGCTTTGCCACTCCGTGGGCACATCGCGCGGTGTGATCGAACGTCTGTCCGATTGAGTCGCGCCTGAGCAGGTGCTAGAATGGAAGCAATTCAGCAAACGAGGCGAGGGATGCTAGACCGAATACACTGGTTGGGCAACACGGCGTTCTGGCTGCAGGGTCCACCACACATCTACCTGAATCCATCCTGCGGGTTGCGCGCTACATTGCCTTCCGCCGATCTGATTCTGGTCACGCGGGCCACCTATGAAAACTGCTCCCCCAGGGTGCTGGAAACCCTGTGCGGACCCTCCACGGTGATTGTGGCGAACACAGCCGCGGCCGATTGCCTGAGCGGCCACGATGTCAGAGTGCTGCGTCCCTGGCAGAGCACGTCGATGGGGCGGGCGCGCATCACCGCCATTCCTCCGCATCCGACCCGGTCGGCACGACTTCCGGCGGATGAACTGCCGGCAGTCGCGTATCTGATCTCGGAAGATCTGTATGACATCTACTATGCCGGTGAAACTGTCATCCTGCCGGATACGATGGCATTCCGGCCTGATATCGCTATCCTGCCAGTTCGAAACGCCCGGACGGGGCTATTGGACCTGGACTATGTGGTGGAGGCGGTGCGCATTCTGCGGCCACGCTGGGTGATCCCGAGTCACTGGGCGGACAACGGACGCGGTTATCTGGAATTGAAGGCTTTTGAAGCAGCCTTAAGCGGTTCCGCGGAGATTGTTATTCCGGTTACCGCTGGCTGAGACGCTGGCAATCCGGTACACAAAAAGAAACGGGGCTGCCGTGCAAGGCAACCCCGTCTGTGTTTCCGGGTAGAACGTCACTCAGGCTGCGCTGTCAAGCGTACCCTCATCGGTCCAGTGCAGGGGGGTATCGTTCTCAGTCAGAATCAGCGGCATGGTCCGACCTTCGATCACGTCACGGTTAACGATGACCCGGCGGATGTCGGGTCGCCCAGGGATCTCGAACATCACGTCCAGCAGCACCTGTTCGATGATTCCGCGCAGACCACGCGCCCCAATTTCGCGCTTGATCGCCGCCTGTGCCGCCGCCTGCAAACCGTCTTCAGTGAAAACGAGGTCAACCTTGTCCAGAGCCAGCAACTGCTGGTACTGCCTGGTCAGTGCGTTGCGCGGCTCCACCAGGATGCGCATCAGCGCCGCTTCGTCCAGAGGCTCCACGTGAGTCACCACCGGGATGCGCCCGACCAGCTCCGGGATGAGCCCGAAGTGGACGAGATCATCCGTAGTAACGTTGCGCAGCAGGTTAGCTACCGAACCTTCTTCGCGGGACTGCCCCTTGAACCCAAGGTGACCCTTGATGCCGATGCGGTCCGCGACCAGGTCCTCGACGCCATTGAACATTCCGCCGCAGATGAACAGGATGTTGCTGGTGTCCATCTGGATGAACTCTTGATGCGGGTGCTTGCGACCGCCCTGCGGAGGGATGTTGGCAATCGTCCCCTCGACAATCTTGAGCAGAGCCTGCTGGACCCCCTCACCGCTGACATCGCGGGTGATGGAGGGATTATCGCCGCTCTTGCGGGCGATCTTATCGATCTCGTCGATGTAGATGATGCCCTTTTCGGCCCGTTTGATGTCCCAATCGGCAGCCTGGATCAGGCGCAGGAGGATGTTTTAGATCGGAAGAGCGTCGTGTAGGGAAAGAGTGTAGGATAGGGTGTA
>CAZGYW010000214.1:0-5451 GCA_964530495.1 uncultured Anaerolineae bacterium | reverse complement strand
CGTAGTGGGTTCATTTTTGATGCGTAAGTGGGCTCAAATTTCATTGACATAAACAGTGCTGCTTGCAGTTCTGCCTATGTTGCTCGTTCTCCGAGGATTTTCGGTGCGTCGCTGGTCGGAAAAGACCGTTCCGATCGATTTGTTGGTTGCGGGAATGGTCCTGTGGTTCCTGCTGACACGTGTCTGGACGGATTGGTTGCCGGTCTGGACGAAGTGGACGAGGCCTGCATCATTCCTGCCGCCTGTAGGTTGGATCATCTTCCTGGCCCCGATCGGTCTGTGGTTGTGGCTTCAAGGACAGATACGCTGGCCTGTCCTCTTCTTCACCTTGAACCTACTTGTATTTGGCGGGCTACTGGGCCTTATTGCTTTTCATACAGAATCATCATGGATTGATATTTGGCACAGCTTGACAAAAGATACGGCCATTCAAAGCTTTCCCATACTGATTATCAGTATCAGTCCAGCAGCTCTATGGAGCTGGAACTGGGCCAGTCGTCGTTGGAACCAGATATTTGCGATCCCTAACCGACTGCTGACAGGTGGTATTTTGTGGCTTGTTCTAGACCAAACACGCTTTTTGTGGACAGGAATGTGGCAAGTCTTCTGGGGTGAGGTGCCTGCCAAACCTGATCTTGCCATTCTGATGCTGGTTTTGCCGTTGGCGGCCTGGTTATGGCTTCAGGCCAATGACAAATGGCCTCATACTTGGAAAATGATGTGGGCGCTATTGTTAGGCGCGGTCTTGTGGTGGTTACTCGAGCGCAGTCGCGCCAGGTGGGAGTATTCCTGGTGGGGGATAGCTGGAAGAGATGTTCCTGACCTGGCTGTGTTAGCTGGATTGACACCCCCCTTACTTTGGATGTCCATTCAACTGCGACAGCGCCAGCCAAGGATATTGGCCGTTGTCATTTATGCAATTGGTTCGGTTGGATTATATTGGTTGGCTGGTCGTCTGATGCCCAATGCGATCACGGCGCTTCGTGTTGTTGTTGCGCTTCTCCCGTCAATGATGTGGGGTTGGGGACAACTACTACGTCAGCGTCCAAGGATTGGATGGATACTTCTCTTTATATATGTTCTCGTTCTGGGGATTTTGATTTGGTTCGGTTTTACTGTTACCTAGAAGAAGGGCCAGGTGTATCTTGCGGTGTTTGCTCAGTTATCACGCAGGATTTGGTAGATCCGCTGTGGAGAGATAGCGAATTGTTCAGAAAGGGCGGTTATTGATGTACCGCTGTGGAATTCAGATTGCAGTTGATTATTGCGTTCTGTCTTTGATAGAATGCCACCGGTGACCGGCGATTGAGGCAAAGGGCTGCCCCAATACACGAGCCGGATACCATAATCCATCGCTTCACCCACGCGGTGGAATCCCCGGCCGAACAGGCCCCTATGGGGCATTGAACACATTTTGTACTCAATACCCAGAATATCGCACAACACAGTGGACTTTTCAGGTCCGCTGTTTGATTCCACGGCAAATATCACCTTGATCTGTTCCGGAAATCTTCTTTGGATCTTCCACCCTGTGGGGCCAGCCTTTACGCGCCCGTCGCGCCACTTCCTGGGGGCAAGACAGTGTTGCCACCAGATTTCGGAGTAGTCCCCCCGGCAACCAGAATTGGGTACGCCTCATAGTGCGCTGGTGACGAATCTGAACATTATGCACTTGCAATTGCCGTACAACATCCATTACGCTGAGGATGGCTCACGACTATACTTTACTTCGGGACTGGTTGCGCCCCGGCCGACCTCAGCCCGCCATACAGTTCTGAATCTCGGCAAAGCAGCACGGAAATGAACCCTGCAGCACAAAAGATCGGCCACACGCTGGCCTCAATACTGGAGCAGCACCAGGATCAGATTGCCGCGGCCTGGGCTGCTGCGATTCTGTGCAATGCCCCTGCACGCCCTGGCGACCACTGGGCGGAAATGCTTCTCCCTTCCACCCAAGGAGGACTGCAGGCTCTGATCGATACGCTCAACTCAGGTACTTACCAGGCGTTGGAGGAGTACCTGGCCACACTCAGCGCGGCCAGCCTGAACAGTGGCTTCGCGTGTGGCGACACGGTGCAGTTCATGTTGATGGGCAAGGATGCCTGCCTGGCAGCGATTCGCCAGACTGAGCCCCCCGGCTCGGAGCGTGCCTGGGCGCTGGTGTCCGAGCTGGATGCCTGCTTGCGCTGGATGACCCGGTATTTTGTGAATGTGTACAATGCGGAGACGACTCATCGGCACAGAAGCCAGCGCGAGCGCAGGCTGTCGCTGCTGCGGTCCAGCCTGCAGAGGCCGGAGTCGATCCGGCCCGATGACATCCTGAAGCAATCCGCTCACAGCCTCATTACAGACCTGGGGGTGGAGTGGTGTGATTTCTACCTGGTTCAGGACGCCCCCAGCCTGTTGCTCCCGGTGCTGGGTCTGGGCAGGCTGTCAACTACCAGCGAGTCTGTGAAGCTGTATCCTGACTACTCCTTTGCTCCCGCCGTGGATTCAATCCTGAGCCAGGTCCTGGAACATCGGAAACCGCTGGCGTGCGTGGATGTTGGGCGGGATCCACGTGTGAACCAGGCGCTGGTGCGCTCGGCAGAACTGAAATCACTGCTGGCCCTGCCGCTGGTGGCCCACAACCAGGTGATTGCCGTGGCGCTGTGCGGGATGCTCAGCGAGCACCGCGAATTCACGGAGGAGCAGATTGAGATCGCATCGGAGATCGGCAGTGATGCGACCCTGGCAATCGAAAACATCCGTCTGAATGAAAAATGGCGGCTTGAATACGAGAGCCTTCAGCGGGTAATGAGTTCCTTGCTGCAGGAGCTTGCGCTGGAGGAAGTGCTGCAGATCGTCTGTTTCGAGACCCAGCACCTTACGTCTGCCAGAGGCAGCGCGGTTTACCTTGTAGAGGAAGGGCCGTGGCTGAAGCTGATCCTCAGCACCGGGGATCGGCCATCCAACGAGTATTTGCCCGTGGCTGGCTCGCTGGCAGGCATTGTGCTACAGGAAGGCGTCAGCGCGATAGCCAACCATCCTGTGGATGACCCACGGTTACATTTGCCTACGAAAGATGTCACGAATTTGCTGGTCGTGCCGCTGACCGTCGGCGGAGAGAAGATCGGCGTGCTGTACGCAGCCAACAAGCCGCAGCCTTTCACGCCAGATGATCAACGAATCACCAGCATGCTCGCCGACCAGGCGGCCATTGCCATGGAACATGCCAGGCTGATGGATAGGATTCGCTATCTGGCGACACTGGAAGAGCGCGAACGCCTGGCCCGCGAGATTCATGATAACCTTGCCCAGTCCCTGAGCATCCTCAAGCTGCAGACCTCTAATGCTCTGGACCTGATTTCGAATGGGCAGCTCGAACAAGCCGCGGCCCGCCTTCAGGAAATGAAGAAGACTGCATCAGAAGCGCACATTGATGCGCGGGAGGCGGTCTTCAATCTGCGGAATCGCAGCGCCTCAACGCAAGGGGTTGCGGCTGCTCTGAAGGATTACCTGGATCAGTACCGCAAGTCCTATGGGATTGGCGTCCGGCTGGAGGCCCAATTCACCACGGAAGTCACGCTGCCGGATGCCACACTCATCCAGGTAACGCGCATTATTCAGGAGGCCCTGACCAATATTCGCAAGCATGCGCGGGCACGGACGGTCCATCTCCGCTTGAAGACGGATGACGGCTGCCTGAACATCACCATTGAAGACGATGGCCAGGGATTCACGCCCAGCCAGGTACACCCATCCGGAGCAGGGGGCTACGGCCTGCAGATTATGCGCGAGCGGGCCGAAAGCCTGGGTGGTCACCTGGAAGTGGATAGCCAGCCAGGACAGGGAACGCGCATCATCCTTACTGTACCGCTGGCAGAGAGGAGATAGTGGGCATGGTGGAGCCGATGCGAGTGCTGCTGGTCGACGACCACGCGCTTTTTCGCCAGGGGGTGAAATCGCTTCTGGATGCGCGCCCGAACATCCAGGTTGTGGGAAGCGCCCAGGATGGTTGTGAAGCCATTCAGTTGGCCCGCGAGACGCTGCCGGATGTGATTCTCATGGATATTGAGATGCCGAACTGCAGCGGGCTGGAAGCGACCCGGCAGATCAAGCGCGAATTTCCCCATATTCAGATTGTGATGCTCACGGTGGTCGACGATAACGATATCGTTTACGAAGCGATCCGGGCCGGAGCCCAGGGTTATCTGCTTAAAGACCTGGAAATCCAGCAACTCTGCGACATGCTGGAAGGACTGCGCCATGGTGATGCACCGCTCTCGGGGGGGATTGCCGCCAAGATCCTGGAGGAGTTCCAGCATTCAATGCCGATTGCCAGTGAGCAACTGGAGATAGCCGACAACCTCTCAGTTCGGGAACGTGAGGTGTTGCAGTTACTGGTGCAGGGCAAATCCAACACGGAGATCGCCGCAGAACTGGTGATCACCGAGAACACGGTGAAGACGCATCTGAGCAACATCCTGGCCAAGCTGCACCTGAAGAACCGGATTCAGGCGGCCGTCTACGCAGTCAGCCGGGGGCTGGTGGATGCGCCTGATCGGGAACCGTAATCATCCCCCAGGCGGGGGATAGCCAACTCTCCGCATCACCCGACAGGACGAGACGGGCGGTCGAAAGATCGCCCGTTTTTTGGTGTGCATTCCCTCAGCCTGGCGTTAACCCGCAGCACTCAACCTGTTATGCTCAAAAGTGAATTGTCGCCTGCCCGGGCACCATTAACCATTATGAAACGTGTGTTCATTTTTTCCCAGCGATCACTGTTCAGCCAGGGTATTCAGGCGATGCTTGACAAGCACCCCGCGCTGAGCGTAGTGGGTCTGGAAAGTGAGATGGAGCCGGCTCTCCAGGCGATTGCGGATGTGCGGCCCGATGCTGTCCTGATTATCCCGGCCGAGAAGGGGTCCCCTGCCCGCAAGATCGGCCAGCAGTTGCTGGAGGCAGGGGTCAGCGCTGTGCTGATGGAGCTTGATTTGAAAGATAACCGGGTACTTATCTACCGGGGCGAGCTGCAGCAGATTGAAGAGGTGGGTGGATTGGCGCGGGCGATCGAGCGTTTTCGGTTGAATGAAGACTGCGCACCGGCGCCTTCGTTAGAGCCCGATGTTTAGCCGCCGTCTGGAGCTATCAGGCGGCGCGAACGTGGCGTGTCTTGCCCATGCGCAGGTCGCGAACGTGATAGGAGGGTGCCTAGTGGCGTGATGCTGTAGGGATGCAGATCGAACATAGTTTTTGGAGTTGACCAAGAAGGAAGTGAGCGATGGCAAAGCAGAAGGGGTTATCACGCCGAGATTTTCTGAAGGGAACCGGCGCGGGTGTTGCCGCCGCAGCAGCAGGCTCGAGTCTCATCACCGTGCAGACTGCTGCTGCTCAGGAAGGCCCGGTTGTCCTGAACGCCGAGCTTGCCAAACAGAAATGGAGCTTCGAGATCCCGCCTGATCCGATTCC
>CAZGYW010000213.1:4699-5495 GCA_964530495.1 uncultured Anaerolineae bacterium | reverse complement strand
GTGCGGGTGATCACGGCCTAAGCATCCCCAACCCACTGTATAAAACCGCAGACAACTGCATGCCGTACAGCCGAACAGCGTGGAAGTCAGGAATCTGTACGGGCGGCTCGGGAGCCGCCCGTTAAGAGCTGTTCAGTCCAGGCGCCAACCCGCCTCCCACTCACGAGACGCCAATCCCCAGCAGGGTGATCACCGCGCCGAGCAGGCCGGTCTCACTGCCCTGCTCACCGAGCACGATCTCCACCTCGCGGAAGTGCCCATGCGTGTTGGCGGCGATATCGCGGAAGAACGGCCCGATCAGGTATTCGAACTGCGCCCGGCAGGCTTCCAGCAGGACACTCCCCGCCGCGGCGGTGCCACCGGTCAGGGTGATGCGGTGCGGGTAGAAGATCACGCTCAGCGAGGCCAGCGTCTGGCCCAGGTAGGCCCCGATCTGCTGCATGATGGCCACCGCGCGGGCGTCGCTGCCTTCCCTGGCGGCGGCGATGATCTCGTGGGCGCGGGCATCCCACCCGTACGCTTCACGCGCCAGGCGCTCAATGCCCCGCACGCCGCACAGTCCCTCCGCCGAGCCCCTGATCCCGTTGTGATCCAGCGGTCCGTTCGGGTCAAGCACGATCAGGCCGGTGTTGCCGGAGTTGCCGCCGTCGATGATCAGCGGTTTGCCGCGCACGATCACACCCGCGCCCAGGCCGGTGCCGACTGCCAGGCACATAAAGCGCTCCACCCCCCGCCCGGTGCCGAAGGTGTACTCGCCCAGACTGTGGGCCGTCAGATCGTTGTAGAGATCAACCGG
>CAZGYW010000213.1:0-4689 GCA_964530495.1 uncultured Anaerolineae bacterium | reverse complement strand
CGATCCTCCAGCGCGCCGCGCATGTCGAAGTTACGCAGGGCCGGGGTGTTACCCGCCAGGATCGGCCCGCGCTGCTCGTCGTCCACCTCGCCGTGCATGGAGATGCCGATGCCCACCACCGGGGCAGGCGCAGCGGCGAGCAGCCCGTCCATGCTGGCGAACAACCGCCGCAGGAACGGCTCCGGGTCGCGGCCCATGGCGTCGGTCGGGATGCGCTCAAACCGCGAAATCCGTCCCTGTGCATCCACCAGGGCCAGCTTGGTGTTGGTCCCGCCGACGTCGATGCCCAGCGCGATCCGATCCGTGGCGCTCATGCGCACCCCCGTCAATCGCGCTTGCCGGGCCGGTCGGGGTTCAGCCCGCGGTTAACCGACTGGTGGTAGATCAGAAGCTGCAGCAGCGGCAGGTACAGAATCGCCCGCGCCTCGATGGGCAGCCCGGTCTCCAGCACGATCCAATCGGCGGCCTCCTCCGGCGGGACGGCGGGCGCCTGATCCAGCACGAGCAGGCAGCGCCCCCCACGCTTGCGCGCTTCTGTCAGCGCCCGGATCTCCTCCGCGTACAACTCATCCTGGATCATGATCCCGACCAGCGTCTGCTCAGTGGTCACGTACAGCGGGCCGTGCATGGACTCCAGCACGTGGAAGGCCAGGCTGGGCAGCAGCGTGGTCTCCAGCGCCTTGAGCGCCGCCTCGCAGGCCATCCCGTACAGCGCCCCCGATCCCAGGAACATGAACTGCTGGATGTCCTGTGCCGCGCCCAGCGTGCGGGCCAGCGGCTCGTACCGGTTCAGCAGGCGCGCCAGGTGGGCAGGCAGCCCGGCCAGCAGCATCCCGGCGTCGCGCCCGGCGAAGGTCAGGGCCAGCGCCTGGAGCAGCAGCGTCATGCTGCTGAAGGAGCGGGTCTGCGCCCGGCTGATCTCGCGCGCCGAATCGACCGCCAGCACTACGTCTGCTTCCTGGGCCAGCACGCTCTCGCTGGTGCAGGTCACCGCCAGCGTCAGGCCGTGCCCCTGCGCCCGGAAGAGCCGGGCGGCCTCAATCGTCTCCCGGGTCTTGCCTTCGCGCGAGACGGTGATCAGGAGCGTCAGGCGGTCCGGGGAGAAATGGATCCCGGGGGCCAGCATCAGCTCGGAAGCGGAGAGCGCCCGGCAGGGCACGCCCGTTTGCGCCTGGATCAGCGCGGCCCCGATCAGCGCCGCATAGTACGTGGATCCGCAGCCGGTGAGCACCACTTCCTCAAAAGCGTGCTGCTTCCACAGGCTGTTGAGCGCCACCGCATGTTCCTGGTAGACGCGCAGCGCGTCCCCCCAGATTTCCGGCTGGCTCATGATCTCCGCCAGCGTATGCTGGCCTCTGGTATCACTCATGATGCGTTTTTGCCTCCATTAATACCCTGTCAACTGGCGTCGCCAACATTCAACCCGGCCATCAGACTGCGCTGCAGGACGAGCAGCACGATCAGCGGCGGGATGATGGCGATGATCGAGCCGGCCATCAGCACGCCCCACTGCACCACCGAATCGGTTGCGATCAGGAGCTTTAGCCCGATCTGGACCTGCCGGGTGTTGATCGAGTTAGCGACCAGGATCGGCCACAGGTACTGGTTCCACATGTAGATGAACTCGATCAGGAACAGCGCCCCGATGTTCGTGCGGGAGAGCGGCATCAGGATGCTGAACAGGAAGCGCAGCGGCCCGGCCCCGTCCACCCGCGCCGCGTCGGCCATATCGCCCGGCACCGTGCGATAAAACTGCTGGAAGAGCAACACCCCGGTCGCGCTGGCCAGGAAGGGAATGGTCAGCCCCTCAAACGTATCGATCCAGCCGATGTCCGTCAGGAGCTGGTAGGTCGGCACCACGCGCACGGGCAGCGGCAGCAGATGGGTCAACAGGATGATGGCCATGATGATGCCACTGCCCCGCACCCTGAAATAGATCAGGGCAAAGGCCGCCGTGATGCTCAGAAAGATCTTGCCGAACGCCACCCCGAGGGACACGATCAGGGTGTTGGTCATCAGCTTGCCCAGCTCGGCGCGCTCCCAGGCCAGGCGGTAGTTGTCCGCCATGCCGGTGCCGGGCAGCAGGTTGCCCACCTGGTAGTATTCGGCATTGGTCTGGGTGCTGAGGATCAGAGCGTAGATCAGGGGGAAGATCACAATCATGACCCCGATGAACATGAGGCCGTGCATAACGACCGGGTACACCACCTTGCGCCGGAATGCCTGGATGCCCGCGGCACTACGCCAGGGGGAATGGGTCGCGGTTGTACTGGTCATTGGTAGAACGCCTTCTGTCCAACCGTCCGGAACTGCAGCACCGTCAGCGCGGCGACCATCACCAGCAGCACGATGGACTGCGCGGAAGCGGAGCCGATCAGATTCACATTCTTGAAGCCGTCATTGTAGAGCTTGTAGATCAGGAGGTACGTGGCGCGCCCTGGCCCGCCCTGGGTGCCGATGTCGATCAGGCCGAAGGTCTGGAAGGCCGCGTACAGGGTGTTCATGATCAGAAGGAAGAGCGTGGTGGGCGTCAGCAGCGGGAACATCATCCGCCAGAATTTCACCCAGCCATTTGCGCCATCCAGGGCAGCCGCCTCCAGCACTTCGCCGGGCATGTTCTTCAGCCCGGCCAGGAAAAACACCGTGTTGTAGCCGATCATCTTCCAGGTCGCGGCGATGCACACGAACAACAGGGCGTGCATACTGTTGGTATGGCGATTGAACTCCAGGCCAAACGGCTTCAGCCAGCTGGAGAGGATGCCGATCGTCGGATCGGTCATCAGCATCCAGATCGTGCCGGCGATCGCCGGGGAAAGCGCATAGGGCCAGATCAGGAGGGTGCGATAAATGCCGAAACCCTTGATCGGCTGGCTGGCGCCCACGGCCAGGAGCAGGCTGAATCCCAGGCCGACCACCACCACGAACCCCACAAAGAAGGCCGTGGTGCCCAGCGAGTTGATGTACTCCGTGGAGGTAAACAGCCGCTCGAAGTTCTCCAGCCCAACATACAACCGGCGCCCGCTGATCGCGTTCACGCGATAAAAGCTCAGCTCCAGGCTCTGCACCGCCGGGATGATGAAGAAGACGATCACCAGGATCAACGTGGGTGCCAGCAGGAGGTAAGGCAGCAGTCGATTGGGGAAAACGTGGCTATGTCCGTTCATGGATACTTGCCTTTACCGGAGGATTCAAGGACCTGGCGCGGTGACTGTCCCGCGCCAGGCCACTGATCCATCTGTCAAGTTGCCAGCAGGGTGGCTACTCCGCCGCGTTGAGGCTGGCGTAGTCCTGCAGAATCTGATTCGCCTGCTCAACAGCAGCCGTCAGGGCCTCATACGGATCGACCCCGTTCACCACGATCTCCTCAAACGCCGTATCCTCGATGTCACGGATCGTCACGAAGTCGCCCAGCAGGACGCCGCGCGCGTTCTCGGTGTTGTTGCCGGCCAGAATCTGGTCGAAGGCCGTCAGGAAGTTCGGGTTCTCGTCAAACCAGCCTTCAGCTTCCAGGGCATCCACGGCGCTGTTGGTGGCCGGGAAGTAGCCGGTGCCCTTGTGCCAGATGATCGCCTGCTCATCTGCAGAGAGGTGCTGGTAGAAGCGCCAGGTGGCTTCCAGTTCCTCCTGCGGATGCCCGGCCATCGTCCACAGGCAGCCGCCGCCGACCACGTTGTTGCCAGAGCGCTCATAGCCATCCAGCGCGGGCAGGAAGGCGGTGCCCAGTTCAAACGCCACCGACTTCTGAATGCCGCCCAGGCTGGAGGTGCTCTGGATCAGCATCGGGTACTCACCGGCGATGAACGGGTCATTGGCCGCATACTCGCGTCCACCGTAGACCAGCAGGCCGTCTTCCGCCCACTGCTTCCAGGCCGTCAGCACCTCAACGCCGAAATCGCTGTTCAGGTACATCTCGGTGGCGAAGCCATCCCGGCCGTTGTTGACATCGGCCATCGGCTGGTCATGGATCGCGTACATCTGCTCGATGATCCAGGCCGGCCACCCGAAGGTGATGATGCCGTCCGCTGCGCCGGTATCAAGGATCTGCTTGCCCATTGTGTACAGCTCGCTGAACGTGGTGGGCGGGGCTTCCGGGTCCAGTCCGGCGGCGCGGAAGATATCCTTGTTGTAGTAGAGCATGGCCGTGGAGCTGTTGAAGGGCATGCAGTACAGCTCGCCATCGACGGCATAGTAATTCACGATCGGCTCAACGTAGGCCGTCTGATCCAGGGCGCCGCCGCTGACTTCCATGATCGGAACGATCGCGCCGGAGTCAAGCATGGTGCGCGTGCCAACTTCGTACACCTGGACAATGTGCGGGGCATCACCGGCGCGGTAGGCCGCGACCGCGGCCGTCAGCGTTTCGGCGTAGCTTCCCTTGAACTCGGCCAGCACCTGAACATCCGGATTGGCCGCGTTGAAGCTGTCCACAATTTCCTGAACCACATCAGCACGGCTGCCACTCATGGCATGCCAGAACACCACCTGGGTCGGCCCATCCTGCGCCGATGCGGTCGCCAGAGGCAGGATCATCACGATGACGAGCAGCAGCGCAAGCCCTCTAAACCGGTTTAGCATCATTCTCTCCTTGGGTAAGAATCTGTCACTTTCCACAACGTGGTGCGCACAGCCTCGCACACACATGCTGGTGGCGATGGCACTCCGCGAACTATCGGATGGGTGATTGCTACG
>CAZGYW010000212.1:0-5501 GCA_964530495.1 uncultured Anaerolineae bacterium | reverse complement strand
AGGAAGAGAATCCGCCCAGCACAACCGGGCCAACCAAGATCAAGGTTGAAGTCAGTTAAACGGGGTTTGCCCGGCCGGTCGGACACCCGGCCGGGATGCCTTCACGCGGCGGGGGAGCCAGGCGGCTCCCCCGTTTGTGTTCATTCCCGGCGGCGGCCCAGGTAAAGCAGCGTCCCGGCGATGGTCAGACTGCCGGCGATCAGGCCGGCAGTGAGCCGGTTGGCGGCGGCTTGCAGGCCCGCCAGTTGGGTGCGGTACTCGGTGTCCGGCGTGACCTGCACCGTAAGCTCGCCGCGTTCTACGCGGGCCAGCACGGCGTCTACCCGGCCCGGCAGCCCCACGGCCCGCTGCAACGTCTCCCGCCCGGCGGTCAGCGCCAGGTCAACCGTCTCCGGGGTGAGCAGGGCACGCAGCATGTCCAGCGTCAGGAGGTCGGTCCAGCGTTTGCGGCCGGGCGCTGTGCCATCTTCCGCCAGCATCCGCCGGACGAAGGGCTGGATCGAGACCCAGGGGTCGAAAGCCGGGTCCAGGCCGGTGCACATCCCGCTCAGGATGCCCACCGCGCGGGCCAGGTACACGAAATCCTGTGGCACCTGGAACGGCATGCTGAACAGCAGGTCGCTGAACTGGCGGCCGATGTCGGTCACCACCCGCGCATCCAGGCTGACGATCTCCGCGATGCTGAGGCCCCACACGCGGTCGAACACCGCTTCGCTGGCTTCTTCCAGGCGCTCCAGGTCCGCGCCGGGCAGCAGGACGCCCAGTTGCTGGTAGCTGCGCAGCAAGCGCCGCGAGTCGCGGGTGATCAGCGCGATCAGGGCTTCGCGCAGCCCGGCTTCCAGCTCCGGCGTGAGCTGGCCCGTCATGCCGAAATCGACGAACACAAGGTAGAACGGGCGGGTGCCATCGCGCAGGGCCGGTGCGGCATCCTCTGGCAGCGGGTAAACGAAGATGTTGCCGGGGTGGGGGTCGGCGTGAAAGAAGCGGTGGATGAACACCATCGTCAGGTAGGTGTCCAGCAGGCGCTGGGCGACCCGGGCGCGGTCGATCCCGGCGGCTTCGATGGCGGCGTAGTCGTTGAGCTTGATGGCGGTGACGTCCTCCAGGGTGAGGACGCGCACGGTGCTGGTCTCGCGGTGGACGGCCGGGATGTAGATGCCAGGATCGTCCTTGAAAAGGGCGGCGAAGCGTTCGGCGTTGGCAGCCTCTTTCGTGTAGTCCAGTTCTTCCCACAGGACGCGGGCGAATTCCTCCAGCAGCAGCGGCACATTGGCGCGTCGGGCGATAAAGCGGAAGCGCATGGCCAGGCGGGCCACCACTTCCAGCGCGGTCAGGTCGGTGTAGACGACATCAGCGATGCCCGGCCGCTGGACCTTGACGATCACACGCGCGCCGGGGTCGCCGGGCAGCCGGGCGCGGTAGGCCTGGCCCAGCGAGGCGGCGGCGATCGTTTCTTCATCCAGCCATGCGAAGCGCTCCCGCCAGGCCGGGCCAAGCTCGGCACGCAGGGTCGGCTCCATGGCGGCGAACGGCACAGACGGCACTTCGTCCTGCAGGCCGGAAAGCTCGTCGATGATACTGGGCGGCAAAACGTCGATCCGGCTGGAAATGAACTGCCCGAGCTTGATCATGACGCCGCCCAGGTCGGCGGCCAGCACCCGGAATCCCCGCGCCCAGCGCTGAAAGCGGCGCTCTTCACCGCGCCGCAGCGCGGCACGCCCCACCAGCGGCTGCAGGACGACGTACAGCACGACCATCTGGAAGGCCAGCCAGCCGAAGAAAGCCACGATCCGCAGGTAGCGGACGCGGCTGAGCCGGTAGGCGGCAGCGGGGGGATTTGAGGTGGTTGAGTTGTTGTCCATAGCTTCCCTGATTGCGCTAGGCGCTCAGGGAA
The DNA here is from genome assembly GCA_964530495.1 of uncultured Anaerolineae bacterium. Classification (GTDB taxonomy): domain Bacteria; phylum Chloroflexota; class Anaerolineae; order Aggregatilineales; family Ch27; genus CAZGYW01. Next base: position 3,607 of record CAZGYW010000212.1, on the reverse strand, counting down.
GGGCGGTCAGCGGATGGCGCGGGCGGGCCTGGCCTCCAGTTCCGGTTGAGCCTTCGCCCGGCGCGCGGCAAGGATATCCAGCAGCACGCCGATCGCGATCAAGGCGAAGAGCAGCGCCTCCATGCTTTCCCTGAGCTCCGACAGGCGGCCATCGTAAATTTCGCGATTGGCGCCCAGCGGATTGTACAGCTTGGAAAGGATGTAGTTTAACAGGAATTGGGCGCCCAGGATAATCGGGAAGATTGGCACGCCCAGCCGGTTATACAGCTTACGCAGCGGCTCCACGAACAGCGCGCTGAGCGGGATCAGGATGCCCAGACCGAACCAGAAGAACAGGAACAGGCGGTTCATGGTGAACAGGTTGCCGATGTTTGTGGTGTTGAACTGTGGCAGGTTGTGGATGGAAAGCTCACCCTGCTCGTTGTGCTGCATGAAGGCCGGCGTTTCAAAGCCGAAGATGCGCTGCCCCCAGCTGATTTCCTCCAACCCGCCGAAGAGCAGGATCAGGGCCAGCGCCAGGTAGATGTAGTTGCGCCTGGTACGCAGGAAGCCGAGGTCGTTCCCCTTGCGGGAGTAGATGAAGGCCAGCAGCCAGGCGATGCCGGAAGTCAGGAAGAAGATCGCGGTCAGGTATTCCGGCACGCTGTCCTCAACCACCAGCGTTGCAACGGTTTCCTCCGGCAGGATGAAGGGCAGTGACCACAGGACCAGCCCGTAGACAAGCGCAATAATCGCAAAGATGACGGTCCGATTGCGGGGCATGATGTCCTCCTGGAACGGCCTCAAGATGGATGAACACCCCGACCACGGGGCTATGCTTTGATTGTAGGCGAGATTGGCGCTCCCAAATCTAAAAAACAGTTAAAATCCGGCAATATTCAGTCCAACACAAAGCGCGTCAGCCCGGGGTATGCGGCTGGCGCGCTCGTGAATAGTGGAAAGACGCGGGCTACTGCGCGATGAAGCGGATGTTGAGGATGGCCTCCTCAAAGCGCGCGCCGCCGATCTCCAGCGTGTGGAGGGCGTAGGGCAGGACGATGTTGCGCCGGTACGGGCCGACACGCAGGGTTAGCTCATCCCGGGAGCGGAACAGGTCGAGGTCGGTTTTGTCCACAAAGGGCAGCGGCACGCGCAGGGTGTAGCCGCTGCCGTCCGCGCTCTTTTCGATGGTGTGGATCTGGCCGGCGAAGAAGATGTCCGCCGGGTTGCGGTCGCCATAGAGCGCGGCCGCCAGCTCGTGAAGCTGCGCGATGCCGCCCATCTCGGAGGCGAACAGCGGCGCTTTGAGGACGGGTAACTCCCCGAACGCCTCGCCGATCAGCTTCAGGTTGACCTGCTGGGCGTCCTTCCAGGCCTGGAAGTAGGGGTCGGTCACCGAGTCGGGGATGATGCGGTTGCAGATCACGGCATCGGTCGGGTAGCCGTACAGGTTCAGGTAGGTGTAGGTGCGCTGCGTTTCCTTGATGACCATCTTCTCCGCGTTGACGACCAGGCGGATACTGCTCATGGAGGGGTCGGCCAGCAGTTCGCGCACACGGTCGAGCGTCTCGAACAGGGTCTTGACGGCCAGCAGCGCGTCGTTATCCGGCATGTCGGTGCCCATCGCCAGCCGGCTGAGCGGGCGCAGGAAGCGCGCCGCCGTGCCGCCGGCCAGGGCGATGATCTTCTCCAGCCACCAGCGGGTGGCGTCCGGCAGGCTGAGCAGGCGCAGCGTCTCGGCGGTCGGCGCGGCGTCAACAATCAGGACGTCGAACTGGCCCTCCTCCACATACTTGTTAATCCACAGCAGGTGCGCGCCTTCCTCCAGCCCGGGCAGGAGCGTGACTTCTTCCGCCACGATCTGCTCGACCCCGCGCTGGGTGAAGAGCGTGACCATGTACTCCTGGAACTTGCCCCAGTACTTTTCCATGGAGTAGCGGGCGTCCACTTCCTGCGCCCACAGGTTATCCTGAATCTGGATCGGCTCCGGGCCGAGCTTGACATCCAGCGAATCGGCCAGGCTGTGGGCGGTGTCGGTGCTGATCACAATCGTCCGCAGCCCACGCTCGGCGCAGCGCACGGCGGTTGCCGCCGAGATGCTGGTCTTGCCCACGCCGCCTTTGCCGGTATGCACGATGATCCTCATGTGGCGAGTCTCCCTGAGTCCAGATGCGAGACGGTGCTGCCCCCCTATCATCACAATACGCAGCCGTCCCCGCGGAGTTGTGCGGTCACTGCTTCAAGAGGCGCGTGGCGCGGGCGCCCCTCAGCCGCTGATGTGCCCGTTGTGGTGGGCGGCCACCGCCAGCCCGCTGGATACGCTCAGGAACGGGTTGTGCGGGCGCAGCCGCGCCGCGCCGAAGCGCGCCGCCAGCAGGTCGGTGATGGCCGGGATCGAGGACGACCCGCCGGTGCAAATCACGAGGTCGATATCACGATCCTGCAGCCCGGCCCCCGCCACTACCGCGCCGACCGCGCTATCGATCTCGTTCAGGTAGTCCTGAATAGCGCGGGTGAAGGCCTGGCGCGTGATGCGCTGATCGATGTCGATGCCTTCCACGTGGAAGCTGAGCGTTACCTCGTCCCGGTAGGAGAGGGCGATCTTGGCCCGCTCGATGGCCTCAAAGAGCTGGTAGCCGTAGTTATTGTTGATCAGGCTGTAGAGCGCGGTGAACTCCGGCCCGGCGCGGGTGACCGTCGCGGCGCGCTTGATGTCCCGGTAGTACTCGTGGCGGGTCAGGTCGGGGTGGCGCGCCCAGTCCAGCAGGTAATCGTAGACCTCGTAGGAGAGCTTGCGGTGGTCTTCGTGCGGTTTGTCATAGCCGAAGTGCTTCCACAGAAACTTCTCCATGATGCGCTGGTCGAAGTTGGCGCCGCCGATCAGCAGCCCTTCGGTCGCCAGCACCCGGGGAACTTCGTTCCCTCCGATGCGGGCCACGGTCAGGTCCAGCGTGCCGCCGCCGAAATCGAAGACCAGGGCGGTCAGGCGCTCGCGCTGGTTGGTGTGGTAGGAGTACGCGGCCGCGATCGGCTCCAGCATGAAGCCTACCCGCTGGAACCCGGCACTGCGGGCCGCCTGGCGCAGAATCGCCTCCGCGCGGCTGTCGTCGCGCGGGTCGCTGCCGAAGCGGACCGGCCGCCCGATCAGGACGTCGCTCACCGGCGCGGCGCTAAACTCCTCGGCGGCGTCGTGCAGCTCGCGCAGCATCAGGGTGATGAGCTCCTCGATGGTGTACATCTTGCCGAAAATGGAAGTGCCGGCGTAATTCGGATTGCGGAGCGCGGTCTTGATGGCCTGCAGCAGGCGGCCGTTGGCCCCGGTGTCTTCCTGTACGTATACGTCATGCTTGATCAGGACCGGCTCTACCTGCCCGCCCAGCGCGGAAGGCAGGTCAACCGCGACCCAGTAGTCGATTGTGCCGGCGTGTTTGGTCTCCCAGATGGCCGGGCGGCCGGTATCTTCATGCAGGTAGCGGCGCGCAGCCTCTTTGCCGAGGAGGTGGCTGTGTTCGCGGGTGATGTAGATCAGCGAAGGCAGGATGCCGGTCGGCTCGCTGAACGGCGAGCGAACGACGGTCAGACCGCTATCCTGAACGAGCGCGGCGCTGGAATTGGTGGTGCCAAAGTC
>CAZGYW010000211.1:3449-5508 GCA_964530495.1 uncultured Anaerolineae bacterium | reverse complement strand
CCCGACGCTGACGCCGAGCATCACCAACACACCACTGCCGACCGTCACTCCGCTGCCGACGCAGACGCCGCTGCCCACAGCCGCACCAACCAACACCCTCGATCCCGCCACCCCGCCAACGCCGACCCCGACCTTTACCCCGTCACCTACGCCGCCGCTGGTCAGCGGTTAGGCAGGCGCTGACTGCGAAAGGGCTGCGGCCGGCGGATCAGGTGTTGCGAAAATCAGGCTGTTTGCGTACTCTTAAGACATTCGTTCAGAGAGGGGATCAGACTATCATGGAACGTTTGCGGTGGTTGCGCGCCAGCTTGTTGGTCATTCTGCTTGCCGCGATTGGGCTGGCAGGCACGGCGGCTCAGGCCCAGGACGACATCTACGTGTCGATTCTGTGCAGCCAGTATCTTCGCGCAGAGCCTTCCGACGATGCTGCGCGTGTCGGTCTTATGAACCCCGGTGAGCGCCACCAGGCGCTGGGGCGTAATGGCTGGTGGGTGTACATCCAGGTCGGCGATTCGCTGCGCGGCTGGTCCTATGACACAGTGTGCCTGCGGGTGAAGGGGGACTTTGAACAGTTGCCCATCCTCAACCCTGAGGAGGCCCCGCTGCCGATTTACAGCGGTCCGCCTGTTGTGCGGGCGACCTGCCCCCAGAATGTGCGGATCGAGCCGAACCTGGATGGCCAGCGGATCGGCGTGATCCGGCCGGCTGACGGCGCGATCAGCGTTGTCGGGCGGTCAGCGGATGCGCGCTGGGCGTATGTGCAGCTGCCGGCAGGGCTGCGTGGGTGGACGTATGCCGGTGAGTGCGTGACCGTGCAGGGTGACCTGCTCAGCGCACCGGTACAGGCTGAGAATGTGTCTTCCGGGGCGCCGGTGGCTGTGATCGCCTGTGAGCAGAATCTGCGCGAGCAGCCTGTGTTGACGAGCCCTGTTGTGCGCGTGATTAAGCCCGAGGATGGTCCGCTGCCCGTTGAGGCGACCACGGAGAGTGCCGGGTGGGTTTACCTGGTGCTGCCGGATGGAGCGCGGGGCTGGACGGTGAATACAGGCTGTGTCACCGTGGTCGGCAGACCCTGGGACGCGCCAGAATACGTGGACGATCTGATCCCTGAAGAGACGCTGGCCCAACTTCCGGCGGATACCACCCCATTTGTACAACTGCTCTGCACCCAGTACCTGCGCGCGGCGCCCAGCCTGACCGCAGAGTCCCTGGCGATCCTGGCGCCCGCTGATGGGCCTTACACGGTCACAGGGCGGACGGAGAGTGGTGGCTGGCTTTACGTCACGAACCAGCAGCAGGCAGGGTGGGTCGGACTGAGCCGCTGCCTGAGTGTGGTGGGCGACGTGACCAGCCGGCCGGTGATGACGCCAACCCAGGCCGTGGACGGTGCCCCGATCGCCAGCCTGAGCTGCACCCAGTACCTCCGCGCCGAGCCGCGCAATTACGCGGCGGCGCTGACCATTCTGGATGGCAGCGAAGGGCCGCTGGCGGTCACCGGTCGGGATGCCAGCAGCGGCTGGCTGCAGATTCGCCTGCAGGATGGGACGGTCGGCTGGGCAGCCCGAGGGGCCTGTGTGCGTGTGGCGACGGAGATCGCCAGCCTGACCATCGTGGAATAGCGATTATTCCGGCGGTTGGTGTTGCTTACTGCGGCGCACAGATCGGATAGGAGTGATCCGCGGGGTGCCTGTTTGTTAGCAGCGCGCCCCGCTTTGATTCCGGAGGATTGTCACTCATCAGATTCAGGGAGCAGAGCCAGCGCAGCCGCGGTGATCGCGCTGTGGTTTGGGATGCCGGCGAACGACGCGCGGACTCCGCCCGCTCCGTCAATCAAGACCATTGTCGGGACAGACTGAACCCCGAACTGCCCTGCAGCGGCACGCCCGAATTCGCTCAGAATGTCCAGCCGGATCACGTCCACGTTGCCCCGCAAGCCTGCTTCGATCCCATCCACGATGGGCTTGGCCACCAGGCACTGCGTTCAGAGGTTGGAGTAAAACTCGATCAGGGTCGGCTGGCCGTCGGTTAGCCGGGCATTGAGTTCCTCGGCCGAGGTAAC
>CAZGYW010000211.1:0-3349 GCA_964530495.1 uncultured Anaerolineae bacterium | reverse complement strand
TGAAAGACCCGGCGGCCCCCGGTGATCACCTGATCGACCAGATTCACGCCGAAGTGGTAGCCCAGCTCGCGGTAGTCGCCCGTCTGCCAGATCACGACATCGGCCGCGTATCCGGGGGTCAGGCTGCCCACCCGGTCGCCCAGATCAAGCGCGCAGGCCGCGTTGAGCGTGCTGGCCACCAGCGCCTGGCCCGGAGTCATGCGCTGGTAGCGGGTGGCGAGGGCGATTACCAGCTGCATGTTCTCAGTCCAGGCCGGGCCGGGGTTGCAGTCCGTAGCCAGCGCCACAATAGCGTCAGCTTCCAGTAACTGGTGGACGGGCGGGTAATGGCAGGAGCCCAGCCCGAAGGGGGTGGTGGGCAATACGACGGCAACCGTATTGCTGCTTCCGAGCAGCGCGATCTCGTGATCCGGGGTCTGATCCAGATGGTCGACTGAAGTCGCGCCCAGGGTTACGCCGAGCGTGGTGCCGCCCAGCGCTTTGAATTCGTCAACGTGGATCTTGATCTTGAGGCCGCGCTGCCGGGCCGCCATCAGGATGCGCTCGGTCTGGGCCAGCGTGAACGCGCCCTCTTCACAGAACACATCGCAGAACAGATCGGCGGGCCAGTGTTCCGCCTGCCAGGCGGCGACCGCCGGCAGCATCTCGGCGATGATCAGATCGACGTACCCGTCAGGGTCAGCGGCGAATGCCGGCGGGATGGCATGCGCGCCGAGAAAGGTGGGGACGATCCGGGCAGGGTGTTCGGCATCGAGCAGGGCAATGGCATCCAGCATCTTCAGCTCGGAGGCGGTGTCCAGCCCGTAGCCTGTTTTGATTTCGGCGGTGGTGGTGCCGTGCTGGAGGGCGAGGTCAAGCCGCGCCAGACCGGAGTCAACCAGTGTCTCCAGGCTGGCGGCGCGGGTGGCCTGCACCGTCCGGTTGATTCCGCCCCCTTCGGCCATGATCGCCTGGTAGGTCGCCCCGGCGATGCGCCGCTCGAATTCCTCAGCCCGGTCACCGGCCCACACAAAGTGGGTGTGCGGATCGACCAGTCCGGGTGTCACCAGGCGACCGGAGGCGTCGAGCACCTCGTCAGCGTTGTACTGTTCCGTGATTGTGGCGGTGTCAGCGGCGGCCAGCACCACGCCGTCACGGATTGCCAGCGCCCCGCCTTCGATGATCCCCAGGTCACCGAGAGCGCGGCCGCGTTGCGGGCCGCCTGCGTGCGGGGGAACCCTGCACAACTGCCCGGCATGGACGATGAGCAGGTCTGCCTGCATTTTATCCGCCATCTTGCCCACTCTCCCGGTTCGCAGCCCCTGGGCTGCCGTGCGGTGTTGATGCCCTCCATTGTAGCCCGGCGTCCCCCTGAAGCGTAGGTCAATCGTGCAGGATGCGGAGAGCGCCGGGCGGAGGAGTGTGGCATAGTGATCGGGTACAAGCGGTTCGACTTGAGATTGAGGAGCTACCGTATGCGCCGCCTGACAATCCTGTTACTGACATTGCTGCTGCTCTCGGCCGGCCCGGTAAGCGCGCAGGATGGTGGCACGGATGCCCCGGCCGCGGTGCGGCTGGAAGGCTTCCGGCACGAGTTCCAGGGCTGGAACAACTGCGGACCGGCTACCCTGACCATAGGCCTGAGCCATTTTGGGTGGACGGATAACCAGCTGACTGCCGCCGACTGGCTCAAACCGAACACGGAAGACAAGAACGTCAGTCCCTGGCAGATGGCGGAATTCGCCAACACCTTCTCCCCGGTGCGGGCCATCGTGCGTTATGGGGGCAGCCTGCCGCTGCTCAAGACCCTGCTGGCCGCCGGGTTCCCGGTGATCATCGAGGCCGGGTATGAGCCGGACGGCTTTGAGTGGATGGGCCATTACCTGCTGGTGATGGGCTATGACGATCCGGCGGGCACATTTCTGACCCAGGACTCGTTCCTGGGGCCAGATCGCGCCTACCCGCAGAGCGAGATCGACGCCTACTGGCGGCATTTCAACCGGGCGTATCTGGTGCTCTACGCGCCTGAGCGCGAAAGCGAGATGCTGGCGTTGCTCGGTGATGACGCCGACGAGGGATTGAACGCGGCTCGCGCAGTCGAAACGGCGCGCCAGGAAGCGACGGCCGCCCCGGATGATCCGTACGCGTGGTTCAACCTGGGCAGCAGCCTGGCCCTGCAGGGCCAGTATGCGCAGGCCGCGGTGGCTTTTGACCAGGCGCGTAATGTTGGACCGGGTCTGCCCTGGCGGATGCTGTGGTACCAGTTCGGGCCATTCGAGGCCTACTATCAGACCGGGCGTTACGCGGATGTCATCGCGCTGGCTCAATACAACCTGGCCACCACGCCGGATGACGAGCACGTGATCGAGGAGACGTACTACTACGCCGGGCTGGCCCGGGCGGCGCTGGGCGAGTCCGAGCGCGCCATCGAGAATCTGCGCCAGGCGGTCTTCATCAACCCGAACTTCAGCCCGGCGGTTGCGGCGCTGGCCGATCTTGAGGCGGGTGGAGCAGGGGGCTGATCGCTGACGGAATGTTCACCCGCGAGCTTGTGTTCCACTCGTACACTGTCGCTGACCGGGAGGCTGTGCTGCGCCTGCTGCGCCGGTCAGCCCGCACTCACCGGCACTTCGACTGGCAGTCGCCGGAAGAGTGTCTGGCCGATCCGGAGGCGCCGGGCTGCGTGGGTGTGGATGTAGATGGCCTGCGGGCGGGGATAGTGTTGTCCGCGCCGCTGGATGGCAACGTCTGGCTGCGCGCCCTGGCGGTGGATTACGGCCTTTCCGTCGCGCCGGTGTGCCGCCGGATGTGGGGCTGCCTGGACGTTCACCTGCGCGCGCAGGGCGTGGCCGAGGTTGCTGTCCTGCAGCGCGAGCACTGGCTCGCTTCAGTTGTGGAGGCGCTGGGCTTCGAGAGTGTTGACCGGGTGGTGACCCTGCAGCGGGATGCTTCCCGGGCCGCTAGCCTGCCGCCTGTTCCCAATGCCGGTGCGCTGATCGAACCGGCGTGCGCGGCCGACCTGGATGTGATTCTGGCGGTTGATGTAGCGGCGTTTGAGCCGCGCTGGCGTCTGAGTGAGCGTGAGGGGCGCGCGAGCTGGCGTGCGGCGGCGGTGATGCTGGTGGCGCGCCTGGATCGAGACATCATCGGCTATGCGATCGGCACCGTCTATGGCGTGGGCGGGCATGTGGCGCGCCTGGCGACGCTGCCGGCGGTGCAGGGACGCGGTATCGGCAGTGGGCTGCTGGACGCGCTGCTGCGCTGGTTCGAGGGGCAGGGGCGGGCGCTGGTCACGGTCAATACCCAGGCCAGCAATGCAGCTTCCATGCGCCTGTATGCGCGCTATGGTTTTGTCCGCACCGGTGATGAC
>CAZGYW010000210.1:2937-5509 GCA_964530495.1 uncultured Anaerolineae bacterium | reverse complement strand
GGCGTCCAGGCGGCAAGCGTCCAGGCGAAAACCGGTTACAGCGTCAGCATCCGGGCAGTAGACGAGCCGCCCGGTCGCCGTCAGCGCGGGCGGTTCGCGAACCGCCCGGCCTGTGGATGAACATGCGTAAGGAGGTGAGCCGATCTACGCTCAGTGAAAGTAGCCGCGCACGCGGATGAGCAGGCCGAGCAGGCCGCCCTCGGGCAGCGGCCAGCCGCCCACGTCCTGCCACGCCGCCGCGAAGGTCAGCCCTGTCTCCCATACGAAGCCTTCCCGCACGCCCCCGGTCGTCAGAATCACGGCATCCAGGCCGGGGACGGCGTAGCCTTCCGCGGCCCAGGCCCAGCCCACCGCCGCCACGTACAGCGCCCAGGGCGGCAGCGGCAGCCCGGTAGCGTCCTCCCGGCAGGCGGGTTGACCCGGCATGCTCAGCCGGAAGGCCAGCCGCGCCTCCAGCTCCGGCACGACCAGGCTGACGATCTGGCTGCCGTTGATCGCTACGGCGGCCCATACGCTGCTGCCGGGGCCGTTAGCCAGGAGTGGCGGGCCGCTCGCCGGGAACTCCGCCGCGAAGCGCGCGGGCAGCGCGGGCGGGCAGCCCTGCTCACGCATGCGCTTCGCCATCGGCGCCGATGATATCCGCCAGGAAGCCCTGCTCGGCCAGCGCGGTCTGGAGCGCCACCGTCTGCCCGGGGCGGACGATCACCGCCTGCGGCCCCAGCCGCGCGCCCAGGTAACGGCGCAGCGCCGGCTCGTCGAGCACGCCATCCAGCGCCTGCTCGGAAGTCATGCGCAGCACCAGCAGCGGCTCGATAGTGGCATCCGGCTCAGTGGTTTGCGACCAGCGCTCGAGCAGGGTCGTTACCCCGGTGGGCAGCGCCTCCGTGCCCAGCGCGCGGCTCAGGAAGGCCCGCACGTGGCGGCCTTCGATGCCCTGGATGGAGGCCCGGCGCAGGCCGCGCAGCGAGAAGCGATAGCGGTACGGCTCCCCGGCGCTCAGCCACTCGGTGAAGCGCGCCAGTTGGAAGCGCTCGTAGCGGCTCACCCGGCGGGAGACTTCCAGGGTGCCGTCGTCCAGCAGGGTCAGTCCGCCTTCCTGCTCCGGCTGGGCGGGCCACTTGCCGCCGCTGACGAAGGCGCGGCCATAAGCGTTCAGGCGGCCAAGCAGCCCGCCCGCGTAGCGGCCCAGGTCGGCCAGCCCCAGCCAGTGCAGCGGTCCCTGCATGATGAAGAGCAGCAGCCCGCCTTCCACCGCGTCCCAGCTTTCGAAGCCGCTGAGGTAAGCGTCATCGCGGATGCTGCGGATGTACCAGCTTTCGTAATCCCCGCCGGGGCGCTGGAAATCCGGGCGGGCCGCTTTGATCTCGTCCACCACGCCATCCAGGATCCACCAGGTGTCGGGCGGCAGGTCGCGCAGGGTATCGAGGATCACCTGGCGGGCCAGGCGCGGATCGTTATCAGCCGCCTCCACCGCCAACCCCGGCGTGTGGCGCAACTCGTCGTAGAGCAGGTTCTCCCGCCAGGCGGTTGCCAGCAGGCGCACCTGCTCGCTGCGCGGCGCTTCCAGCCAGTGGCGGGCGTTCTGGCTGACCGGCTTGAGTAACCCGTCACGCTCCGCCACCAGCCCCAGCGCGCCTGCCAGGGCCAGCAGGAAGGCCGGGCGCTCGGCGTCGCGCTTGAGGAGGAAGGTCTGCAGGCTGGTCACATGCGCTTCCGGCAGCGCGCCTTCCTCCCGGGGGGTTACGGCGGCGACCTGCAGGTAGGCCAGCAGCGTCGCCAGGTCGTCCACCAGGGAAGTATCGGTCTGGACAATCTCGTCCGGCTGGTCGGCCCGGACCACCGGCTCCTCGTCGTCTTCATCCTCGAACGGGAGGTCATCCTCGTCCTCGGCGCTGAGGTCAAAGCCGGTCTGGTGGGCGGGCAGGGCGGCGGCCAGGTCGGGCGGCACATAGATCACGGCCGTGGCCCCGGCATCGGCCTCGTCATACGTCCGCGCGATCAGCCCGCGGTAGTAGAGCGCCTCGGCGATGCTGGCCGGATTCAGGTAGGGTTTCTCGCGCTCCAGGCGGGCCGGCCCCATCTCCCGGATCTCCCCGTACAGGCGGGAGAACATGCGAACCGGCAGCGCGCCGCCCGCGCCCAGTAGCGACTGCATCGCGCCGCGCTGGGCATCATCCAGGCGGCTCCAGGTGGCGGCCGCCGCGGCCGGATCGAGCATGGCGCGCAGCAGGACGGCGGTGATGTCCGTCACGCTGTGGGTTTCCAGGTCCACATCCCAGCGGTCGGCGATGATGCCCAGCATCACCGGCTCGTAAGCGCGCAGGGTTTGTTCGAGGGTTAGCATGGCCATGAGTCCGCCCCCGGTCACTCGTCACACGGTCTGCCTGCAGTATAGTGCGCGGGCGGGTGCGGAGGCAAGGCACAGGGGCAGCGTCGAAGCGTCTATACGTCGAAGCGTCCAGGCAAAAATATACGGGCAACCGCCGGTTGTCCGGCAGAGGCCGGTGGCAGGGTAGGGGCGCAACATGTTGCGCCCGGCGCGTCCGGTGGGCGATTCCCGGTCGCCCGCAGA
>CAZGYW010000210.1:583-2837 GCA_964530495.1 uncultured Anaerolineae bacterium | reverse complement strand
GACGCTTGCCGCTGCATTCTGCAACTTGCCGCTTGTGTGGCGCGTATTCTATGCTATATTTAGGCGAGCCTAAATCCTGCCAGACTCCCGCCCCAATAGCCGGGAGTCCCATCACAAACCTGAAAGGGGCATCTGCTCTCATGACTGAAACATTCCTCACCTTACCTGCAACCGTACAGGCCCTGCTGGGCACGCTCTTCACCTGGGGCCTGACCGCCGCCGGGGCGAGCGTGGTCTTCTTCACTACCAAGGTTAATCGCAAGCTGCTGGACGGCATGCTCGGTTTCGCCGCCGGGGTGATGACCGCCGCCAGCTTCTGGTCCCTGCTGGCGCCTGCCATCGAAATGTCCGAACAACTGGGCGGCGTGCCGAAGTGGCTGCCCGCGGTGGTCGGCTTCATGGCCGGCGGTGGGTTCCTGCGCGCGCTGGACCTGGTGCTGCCCCACCTGCACCTGTTCACGCCAACCTCCGAGGCGGAAGGCATCCACACCACCTGGCAGCGCTCGGTGCTGCTGGTGCTGGCGATTACCCTCCACAACATCCCGGAAGGGCTGGCGATTGGCGTGGCCTTCGGCGCAGCCGCGGCCGGGTTCCCCTCCGCGACGGTGGCGGGCGGGATCGCGCTGGCGATCGGCGTGGGCCTGCAGAACTTCCCGGAGGGGCTGGCGGTTTCGATGCCGCTGCGCGGGGAGGGGATGTCCCGCCGCCGGAGCTTCTGGTACGGCCAGCTTTCGGCGATTGTGGAGCCGATCGCCGGGGTGGTCGGCGCGGCGATGGTGCTGACCATGCACTCGCTGCTGCCCTACGCGCTGGCCTTCGCTGCCGGGGCGATGATTTTCGTCGTGGTGGAGGAAGTGGTGCCGGAGTCGCACGCGGCCGGCAACCATGACATCGCCACCTTCGGCACGATGTTCGGGTTCTCGGTGATGATGCTGCTCGACGTCGCGCTGGGGTAGAGGCAAAAGCTTCACCGCAAAGGGCGCAAAGGGATACAACAAGGACGCAAAGAAAACGTCCGGGATAGCAAAGAACACCACCGCCAGGGAAAGCGCGCAGTGCGTCTTTCCCTGGCGGCGTGATCCGGTTGGCCGGGGCCGCCCGGCGGGGCTACAATGGGAGACGCTGGCCGCCAAAGGCGGCGGCTGCGCTGCACGCGTGACAGACTGGGAACCCATCATGGACGTTGAACTGACCCGCCCCGGCAAGCACAGCCTGATCCTCCATTCGCCCGTGATGCCCGCCGCCGGGACCTTCGGCTACGGCAACCGCTACGTGCGCCTGATCAAGACCGAGAAGCTGGGCGCGTTCGTCACGGACCCGGTCACGCTGCGCCCGCGCCGCATGGCCCACGGGCCGAACGCCGTCCCGCTGCCGGGCGGAGTCCTGCTGCACACCGGGCTGCCCAATCCCGGCGTGGAAAAGGTGGTCAAGAAGTACCGCCAGAACTGGGCCAACTCCCCGGTGCCCATCATCGTGCACCTGATTGATCGCCACTCCGGCGACCTGCGACGCTGCGTTCACGGCCTGGCGGGGGTGGCCGGCGTCTCCGGTTTTGAGCTGGGCCTGCATGACCAGGCCACCCCGGAAGAGGTTTACAGCCTGATCAATACCGTCATTCACACCACGCAACTGCCGCTGCTGGTGCGCGTGCCGCTGGAGCGCGCTGTCGAGCTGGCGCGCCTGGTGGCCCAGACGGAAGCCGGGGCGGTGGTGGTCGGCGCGCCGCCGCGCGGCATCCTGCGCGACCCGGTCAGCGGCCTGCTGGTGCGCGGGCGGCTGTTCGGGCCGCTGGTCATGCCCCAGGCGTTGTATGCCGTTATGCAGGTGGTGGAGGCGCTCAAGGATAGCGACCTGCCCGTGATCGGGGCGGGGGGCATCCACACGGCCGATGACGCGCGGACGTTCATCGAGGTTGGCGCGCGCGCCGTGCAGCTTGACTCCGTGATCTGGACGCGCCCGCAGGAGGCCGAGATCATCGCCCGCGACCTGGGTGGATTGCAACTCACCAGGGAGGCGGGCGCCTTCCCGGATGAATGGTTCCCCGGCATCGGGGACACGTACAAGAAGCAGCAGACGGCCTCCGAGCCGCCGGATGTGCTGCCCGAATAGCGAGTAGCGGTTAGCTATTGGCAATTGGCTGAGAGCAGACACCCAGGAGCTATTCGTTACCACCCGACAGCCATCAGTGCCTGTAACTCAAAACTCAAAATTCAGCACTCAAAACTCGCCTGTCACCCTGCCCAGTCGCGCAGGT
>CAZGYW010000210.1:0-573 GCA_964530495.1 uncultured Anaerolineae bacterium | reverse complement strand
CCGGCATCGGGGACACCTACAAGAAGCAGCAAACGGCTTCCGAGCCGCCGGATGTCCTGCCGGAGTAGCGGGCAGCAATCAGCGTTTAGCCGTCAGCTTTCAGCTACAGGCAAAGGCAGGCAGTGGACAACCAGTGGTTGGTGCCTCTTCGTGCCGCTTGCCACCGTGCCTCGTGCCTCGTTTTCAGCGTTCAGCGGTCAGCAAAGGCGAGAAGCGGGCGGCTCAGATGCTTCGGCCACCCTGGACGTTTCACTCGCTCAATGGGTCTTAATTTAAAATTCAACATTCAAAACTTAACATTCAAAACTTGCCTGTCACCCTGCCCAGTCGCGCAGGTAGAGGAAGTCATGCCCGATCGAGCGCTTGCTCAGCCGGGCGATGGCCGGCATTGTGCGCTTGTAGTGGTTGGCTCGCACCCGCTTCCAGACCGCCCTCACCATCGCCTCCGGGAAGCCCTCGGCCGCCGCTTCCTGCGCCGAGTAGCGCTCGTCCACCAGCAGGGTGAGCAGCTTGTCCAACTCGGCGTAGGTGTAGCCGATCTCGGCTTCGTCCGTCTGCCCGACCCACAGGTCG
>CAZGYW010000209.1:1556-5511 GCA_964530495.1 uncultured Anaerolineae bacterium | reverse complement strand
TCTGCGAGACGGGCGTGGACGTGGACTTCCACAAGCAGGCCAAGCATCTGATCCCCATCACGGAAGGCCCGTTCTACGGTGCGTATCTGGGAACTCCCGGTTTCCTGACAGTGTTGGGCGGCTTGCGGACCAACTCGGACATGCAGGTCTGTGATGCAGATGACCAGCCGATTCCGGGCCTCTATAACCTGGGCAGCATGGTCGGTGACATGTATGCCAATATGTACACCTTCCGGCTACAGGGCGTGAACCTGGGCCTGAACTGCGTGGCCCTGGGCTACAAGACCGGCCGCGACCTCGGAAATGGTACGCTGGCGTAAGGCGTGCCGGTCAGGCGCAGAGCCTGCTTGCAGGCTCCTTGAAAAAGCCTGAAAGGAAAGCGATTGTCGGGGCGTGCGCGCTCGTGCGCCCCGACAACACCCGGATGGGGTACACAACACACAGACGGAGTAGCACGTTCAGTACGGTCACGCCGGCAATCCGGCCGCGTATCGCGATACATTCAGGATAGAACTATGTCCAAACAAGCTACCAACCCGGAAACAGAACAAGGCAAGACGTCGTCAGTAGTGAAGAAGCGGAAGATCAACTGGGGCAAGGCCAGCATTGCCGCCAATATCGCCCTCCTGGTGGCGGTGATTCTGGTCGCCGCCGGCGCAGTGATCATCCATGAATCTGACACAAACCCTGAATTTTGCGGCACCTGTCACATCATGCAGGATAAGGTCACTTCGTACATGGAAGGAACTTACCTGGATCACATCCATGCCGAGTCCGGGGTGATGTGCAAAGACTGTCATTCCGATTACACGATTCCGGATGAAATCCAGGGGGGGATCGCCTACATCACCAACAATTATGAAGTCGATGAGAACGGCGCACTGCCTGTGCGCGACTTCGGGGACGAGATCTGCACCCAGTGCCACATCAGCCGCGAGAATGTGGAACGCCAAACCGATTATCTGTACTACAATCCGCATTTCACAGCCATGGGCATTTTCACCTGCAATACGTGCCACCCCTCACATGCGGAGCACATCGACTACTGCAGCACGTGCCATCTGAACGGCGGGCAGCGGATGATTGGCGACACTACGCCGCGCAAGAGAACGCTCGGCGAGGAAATTCGGGTCTACAATTAGTCGCCTCGGGTTTCGCGCCGCAGGATTGTGGTTTTGAGGCGGATGCCCTGAAACGGGGCCGGACGGAATGCTGGTTGGCCCGGGCGCAGTGAGCCTCGGCGTGACGAGAGTGGACGACTTCGAGTGAGCACGGTTCTGACCTGCCTCCGAAGTATGGTCCACTTTTCACGTTATGTGACTGCTGGCTGAAGGGCCGCCGGGTCAGCCTGGCGGCCAGGCAGCGAGCTGTAATCGAGCACTGGATGCGAAATACCACTGTACGTTGGCGCATAATCCTTTGCGCGACGTGCCATGAAGGCGATCACACTATCACCTGTGCCGAGTGGGCTGCCAGTGCGCGCAGCGGTTATGCGGCGGTCGATTGTGAGGACTGCCACGATCCACACGTTGGTAGTCGGCCTGAGCAGTTGTGTGGGCTGCCATGAGGCGCTGCATACCATGCAGGCGGATTAGCATCATCGGAAGTCCTTGATCACAGGGCGCTGCCTGTCGTCGTGGGCTGACTGGGCGAATGCAACTGTTCACCTATCAGGGCACGGTCTGCTGGTTGTGGTCGTTCGGCTGTATGCCTATTCCTGCGCAAGTATTCAGAAATGGCAATTGATTATCTCATTCCGACCTTGCTAGAAGGCCACCGGTAACCGGCATGTGGGGGAGTGAGCTGCCCCGGTAGACCAGCCGGATGCCGTAGTCCACCGCTTCACCGATCGTTGCGGAATCGCAACGACGTGCTTCGCCCGAATGCGAAGCGCGGACTCCCCGGCCGGGTAGGCCCCTATGGGGCATTGAGTACATTTTGTACTCAATCAGCAGAATGCAGCATAACTCAGCGGACCCACCAGGCCCGCTGCGCGTATCTTCAGCAACAATAAATCGCAAGGTAGTGTTTGCCAGGCTGACAGTCAAAATCCCGTTCTTCGGCCCTCGTTTCTTGAGAGTGCCCGACAGCCGGGTTCAGAGGTGTTGTCTCTCACGCGACAGAGCGTTCAAGCACACAATGCGCTGAGACTCATCCCCCACTGCACAATACCGGATTGTGACCCTCTAACTTGTACTTTCTCCATAATGATGGATAGTATGCAGGATAAGTCCGCTGCGTCCGGCTCTGCAGCAATGCCAGCCAGAGTCCGGGAATTGCGATTGAGATGGGTGGGTGGCGAGTGACTCTGCCTGTCATCTCCACAAGTGCCAGCTTTTCCACAATCAACGGCATCCCGTAATCGACCTCCCGATGTTCATGGTCGATACTGAAGAGGATGAAAGAAGTGGATAACCCCTCAGACACCGAGCAGGACATCACGTCAGGCTTTCCACCACCTGACTTTGTGGATACTGTACGGCTGCTTCTTGAGCACCTCTACGATCTGCCATTCATCCAGCAGCATCCATTGGCCTCACATCCTGTTGTGCGGCAGCAGCAAACCGCCGAAACACCCAGCCAGAATTTGCGGGCAGTGCTGATGAGCGCGATCGATGCCTTTAAGCTTTCAGTTGAGAATGTGTCGAAGCCTCCCAATCGCTATTACAACCTGGTCTACCTCCACTACGTGGACGGCATGACAATCCAGGAGGCCGCGCACCAGCTTGGCGTCTCGCTGCGGCAGGCGTATCGTGACCTGCAGCGCGGTATCGAGAGTGTGGCTAGCCTGTTGTGGGAGCAGTTGAGCGCTTTCCCTTCGGGTAGCGATGCGCCCGATCACCCGGCGCTGATGTCGGTTCATTCCGAAGTCGCCCGGCTGGTGCCGAATACTGTCAAGACCGAACTGGGGACTCTGCTGGAATATGCCGGGAAGGCAGTGCAACGCCTGGCTGCGCAGAAGGGAATAGCGCTGGAAGTCAATGCCCTCGCTGCGCCGGTAAGCCTGTATACGGATATTGGCATTGCCCAGCAGGCGCTGGTCCGGGTGCTGAGTCAGGTGATACAGGCGGTAGAAACGCAGGTCATCTCAGTAAAGAGCACCCATGACAGCCGGGTTATTCAGGTGCAGATTACGCCCTGTCCAAAACCGGTGGCGGGCGGTGGCGCTGTAGCGGATGTGCTGTCAACCCGCTTGCTGAACAGGCTTGGCTGGTCGGTTGAGGCCCAGCCTGGCCCCGATTGTCATGCCCTGCTGAACATCATCATCCCTACCGATCTCCGGGTTCTGCTTGTGATTGACGACAACGAAGGGATGGCGGAGCTGCTGGAGCGTTACCTGACCGCTATGCCTTACCGGGTGACGGCAGCGACCAGCGCGGCTGAAGGGCTGCGTCTGGCGCACGACCTGGCGCCCAACATCATCATGCTGGATATTATGATGCCCGAAATGGATGGCTGGGAGCTTCTGCAGCGGCTGCATAACAACCCGGAGACTTCCCGGATTCCGATCATTGTCTGTTCGGTGTTCAATGATCCTGAGCTTGCATTCTCGCTGGGTGCGACCGCGTTTCTGCCAAAACCGCTGAGCCGCGACCTTCTCCTGGAGGCGCTGCTCCGTGTACAGTTTTCCGGCGACTGAGGGCCAGGCCATCAGGATATGCAGCCATGCTGAAAGAACCTGCACTGGAAGGTGATGCCCCCGAGACCGGGGTTGCCATTAATCTTGCCTCGCTCCGTACGGAGCTTGCGCAGCGACTTTCCCTGCTGCTCATCGCCAGTGGGAGCATGGGCCTGTGGATTTGCATTCCACAGTCGCCCTTTCCGTCAGATATCTTCGGGTTGTTGATCTTGCTGGTGGCCTACAGTTTTGCCATCCGCAGACTGCTGGTGGTACGGCCCGTCCTGGGGCGCCGCTTGCTGATTGCCGGCTTGCTTGGCTTGCTGATTCTCGCCA
>CAZGYW010000209.1:0-1546 GCA_964530495.1 uncultured Anaerolineae bacterium | reverse complement strand
GGCGTGGCTGCCGTTCCTGGGGTTGTTGCTTGTCTTTGCATCCGCGGTGCTGTCGCGTCATTCGGAGCTGGTGGTAGCCGGGTGCATTGGCCTGACCGTGGTGGTGGCAGGCATCGGGCTGGGGCGGGACTACCCATTGTCTGGCCTGCTGGTTCTGCTCGCGTTCTGTGCCGTGTTTTCCAGCCTGGTCAGCAATACTGTGTTCACTGCCTTGAGCTGGGAATCGCAGATGCGCCAGCAATCGTTCACCCTGCTGGCGGAGATTCGCGAGCACCGGGGCCGCTTGAGTCAGATGGTGAAGTCGCTTAACCAGGCCTATGAGCAGCAGAAGCGCATGCAGCAGGAACTTATCCAGGCGCGGCGGGTTGCGGAGGAAGCCCGCCGCCTGAAAGAGCAATTCGCGGCCAACATCAGTCATGAGCTGCGAACACCGCTCAACCTGGTGCTGGGCTTCACCGAGGTGATGTACCGCAATCCGGAAGTGTATGGGGACCTGGTCTGGCCGAAAAAGCTGCGCCGCGACATTGCGCAGATTCACCGCAACACCCATCATCTGGTAGACATGATCGACGATATCCTCGATCTGTCGCGCATCGAGATCATGTCTTTCGCCCTCAATACCGAACCGACACCGCTGGCCCCCCTCGTCCTGGAAGTCACGCAGATCGCCAAAGACCTCTTCAGGAACCATGCTGCGCGCTTTGTGGTCGATGTTCCGCCCCAATTACCGACGATCGAAATTGACCGTACCCGGGTTCGCCAGGTGCTCCTGAATCTTCTGAACAACGCGGCCCGTTTCACGGAGCAGGGCAGTGTCCGCCTGGCGGTGTGGCCTGACGATGGGGAGATCGTTTTCAAGGTGCAGGACACCGGGATCGGCATTCCTGCGGAAAAACTGCCCCACCTGTTCAGCGAGTTCTACCAGGTGGATTCCTCGGTGCGGCGGAGCCGGAGCGGGGCCGGCCTGGGACTGGCGATCAGCAAGAAGTTCGTGGAAGCTCACGGCGGGCGTATCTGGGCCGAGAGTATTGAGAATGAAGGGACAACCTTTTCATTCACGCTGCCGATAGACAGCAGCCCGGCCAGAGTCGCCAGGTCAAGACTCGTTTCAGCGGAAGCGCAGTCGCAGCGCCGCCTCCTGCTGGTCAATGTGGAGGCGCCGGTAACTGCCCACATTGCGCGTTACCTGAAGGAATTTGAAGTTGTAGCGGTGCAGAATCCCGATAATCTGGAGGCAGCCATCAAGGAATGGTCACCTTCTGTGGTGTTGTGGAACAGCGCCACCCCGGCGGTAAATGGCAACCACGTCTCCGGTGATGTGCCGGTTCCGCTGATTGAATGCCCCTTATCGTTCTCGTTCGTGGAACAGCCCCAATCCCTGCCGTTCGATACACTGGCCAAGCCTGTGACGTCGGCCCAACTGCTGGACAAGCTGGATTTGCACCGGGATGTTTCGCATATTCTGGTGGTTGATGATGACATTGGTTTCACCCAGTTGATGGAGCGCTTCATTGAAGCGAGCGCGCACCGGTATACGCTCACGTTT
>CAZGYW010000208.1:4207-5514 GCA_964530495.1 uncultured Anaerolineae bacterium | reverse complement strand
TGGATGACCTCTACTTCCGGCTGCTGCCGCTGCTGGGCCTGGCGGAGCCGGTTGCACCCTTCCGCACGGGGCACAACATCTCCTACATGGACGACCGCGTGCTGGCCGCCCTGGGCGTGGATACCCGCTACGTGTGGCCGGGCGCCTCCCCCAGCAGCCCCAGCCAGGCCACCGCCGACCCGGACACCTTCCTGGACGCCTTCGGGCAGGTCTGGAAGCGCGCGCTGCCCTACTATTACGCCGATACCGGCATCCTCGCGGGGGCGACGAGCATCGACGACATCGACCGCCTGGTCACCTGGCCGGATGTGAGCGCGCCGCGCTGGGTGGCGGGGGTGGCGGAACGCGCCCGTGCCCTGCACGACGGTACGGACTGCTTCGTCATCGGCCGGATGGTGATCTCCCACGGCGTGTTCCAGACAGCCTGCGACCTGCGCGGCACGGCCGAATTC
Source organism: uncultured Anaerolineae bacterium (assembly GCA_964530495.1). Lineage (GTDB taxonomy): Bacteria > Chloroflexota > Anaerolineae > Aggregatilineales > Ch27 > CAZGYW01. The sequence continues at coordinate 5,062 of CAZGYW010000208.1, read as the reverse complement.
ATGCTGGACATGGCCCTCAACGAGCCGTTCGCCCGCCACCTGCTGATGCGCGTGACGGACACGATCGATGGCCTGCTGCGCGCTTACCTGCAGGCCGCCGGGGACGCCTTCGACATGGTAGAGCTGCCGGGCGACGACTACGCCTCCAACGACAACCTCCTGATCTCGCCGGACATGTTCCGCCACTTCATCAAGCCGGCACTGGCCCGCCTGGTGAACACCGCGCGGGAGCACAACCCGGCCATGAAGATCATGCTGCACAGCGACGGGCTGGTGGAGAAGCTGCTGCCGGAATTCGTGGACCTGGGGCTGGACGCCATTCACCCCCTGGAGCCGGTGCCGGCCATGAACCAGGCCGCGATCAAGGCCGCTTACGGCGACCGGCTGGCCTTCATCGGCGGGATCGACATCAGCCACGCCATGCGCGGTACGGTTGACGACGTCGTCAGCGAGGCGCGGACGCGCATCGCCCAGCTCGGGCATGGGGGCGGCTACATCCTGGCCCCGGCCAACCACCTCCAGGCGGACGTGCCGCCGGAGAACGTGATCGCGCTATACCGGGCGGCCCGCGAGTACGGCCGCTACCCGCTGAGGGCGTAGCCCGGCCCTCCGGGCCGCCGCTGGACAGCCTACTGACTCTGACAAATCGTGAAGTGACCCTGGGAGCTTACCGGAAATGACCGCCAGCCTGGATTATCTGGATGCCGCCGAAGCGATCCTGAAGCGCATCCGCGACACTGAGATGGAAAACATCGCCCGCGCGGCGGAAATCTGCGCCCACACCATCGCTAATGACGGGCTGGTGCACATGTTCGGCACCGGCCACTCGCGCATGTTCGTGGAGGAAATGTACCC
>CAZGYW010000208.1:0-4107 GCA_964530495.1 uncultured Anaerolineae bacterium | reverse complement strand
TGATCGCCGTGATCTCCAGGGAGCACGCCGCCAGCCAGCCGGCCCGCCACCGTTCCGGCCACAAGCTGGCCGACGTGGCCGACGTGACCATTGGCAACGGCACGCCCGCCGGGGACGCCATGGTGCGCATCCCCGGGCTGGAAGACCCGGTCGGCCCCGGCTCGACCATCGGCGCGGCGGCGGTGACCAACGCCCTCAAGTGCGCGATCGCCGAGCGGCTGGTGGCCCTGGGCAAGCCGCCTCAAATCCTGACCAGCAGCTACTTCATCGGGGGGGAGGCGTCGGCGCGCCGCTTTGACGACTCCTACGACGACTACCGCCGCCGCCTCAAGCGCGTCTACGGCTGCGACTGAGGCCCGCCGATGACCGCCGATCCGGAAGCCCCGATCATCACGCAGACGGCCCCGACCGCGTACTTTTTCGGCGTCACGACCGAACGCTCGTCCAGCCGGCGCATGTTCCCGCTGTGGGCGGAGATTCTGGGGCTGGGGGCCGCGCAGCTTGTGGGCGTGAACCTGCCCATCAACGGCCCGCGGGAGGTCTACCGCCGCGCGGTCGAGCAGGTCAAATACGATCCGCTGTCGCTCGGCGCGGTGGTCACCACCCACAAGATCAACACGCTGGAGGCCGCCCGTGACCTTTTTGACGAGCTGACCCCGGACGCCGCCCTGACCGGGGAGGTCTCGTCAATTTACAAGCGCGAAGGCCGCCTGATCGGCCACGCGGTCGACCCGGTGACATCCGGGCAGGCGCTGGCCCGCTTCATCCCGCCCGGCACCTGGGGCCGCAGCGGGGCGCATGTCCTGTGCCTGGGGGCCGGCGGATCAGCGGTGGCGATCGCAGCCTACCTGAGCCGCGGGCTGCCCGCCGGGGATCGCCCGGCCCGCGTGATCTTCGTCAACCGCAGCGCGCCCCGCCTGGAGGCGCTGCGGGCGCTGATTGACGCCCGGCTGCCCGGCTCCGGCATCGCGTTCGAGTTCGTAGAGAACGCCGACCCGGCAGTCAACGACCGGATCATGGGCGGCCTGCCCGCCGGATCGCTGGTCATCAACGCCACCGGCATGGGCAAAGACACGCCAGGCTCCCCGCTGACGGCGGCCGGCCTCTTCCCGCGGAATGGCTTCGCCTGGGAGTTGAACTACCGGGGCGAGCTGGATTTCCTGCACCAGGCGGAGGCCCAGGCCGCGGCGCGCGGTCTGACCGTGGTGGACGGCTGGGACTACTTCCTGCTGGGCTGGAGCATGATCATCGGCCAGATATTCGACGTGGCGATCACGCCCGACCGCTACGACCAACTGGCGGCGGCCGCCGCGCAGGTTCGCTGAGTAGTGTAACCATGTAAAGGCCAGGCAATGGCAAAGCGTTTTGTCCTCTGGGAAATCAGTGTGATCAGCCTTGTCTACCTGCTGCTGGTCAGTCTACCGCAGATGCAACAAACACTGGCGGCCTACAGCTACGCGCTGAGCGGGACGGAAGCCGCACCGCTCCGTTACCGCATCCTCCACACCGTCTTCGTGAGCGTGATCGCCTCGATCGTGCCAGGAGACTGGGGCATTGTCGTTGGGGCGGCTGTCCTGTCGATCGTCTCGCTGGTCATCTGGCTGGCGCTGGTCTGGCAGCTTTTCGCCGCACCTTCCGAAGCGAACAGACTGCCCTGATGGCCATGCTGGTGTTCGGGCTGGCACTGATGGTGGTCTTCGTCCCAATGGCGCTCGGTGGTGTGGATCTGCCCTATTCCTGGACTGAAGGCGCGATCTTTGCGGGGGCGTTGCTGTTGCTGCTGGGCTGGTCCGCCCGTCCCCGTCCATGGCTTTTTGCCGCGTTAATCGTTATCGGTACCCTGAATCGAGAGACTGCGGCTATACTCGTGGTCTGGTTCTGGTTCGTTGTAGCCCTTCCCAGCCAGGACTGGCGACAATGGGCACGCGCAGCCAGTTATGGCTGCCTGTGGCTGGTGCTCTTTGTCGGCCTGCGGGTGTTTATCCCCCCGTCATCGTGGGAGTTGTATACCAGGGAACACCTGTGGTCCTGGAACATGCGCCAGTTGCCACTTACTCTGGCTGTCTGGGCAGCGTTTTCCTTCTGGCCGTATTTTATGTGGAAAGGCCGGCGTCAGGCGCCTGCCCTGTTCCAGCAAACAAGATGGGGCGCCTATCTGTACCTCGCCATGTTTCTGATCTTCGGCTACTGGTCGGAAATTCGGGTGGTAGCACCTGTCATCCCTGTGTTAATCGGCGTTGGAATGGCCGCACTTCCGCTGGACCACAGGCTTTCACAGGCAGACCTGCAGACGTACGAAGCACCGAGCATGGAAACTCTCAACATTCATAAGGAGTCTGGAAAGAGATTATGAGCACCTATACCGCGCCCATCCGCGATCTGTGGGCCACCGATGTTCTCGTTATCGGCAGCGGCTCCGCCGGAGCTACCGCAGCCATCACCGCCGCGCGCGAGGGCGCGTCCGTGGCGCTGGTCGAGCGTTATGGCTTCATGGGCGGAATCAGCACCCAGGTGCTGGACACGTTCTACGGCTTCTTCACGCCCGGCGCGCGCCCGCAGAAAGTCGTCGGCGGCGTGCCCGACCTGGTGATCAAGGCCCTGATGCAGCGCAGCAAGGCCATCACCCGCCCCAACACCTACGGCGCGGGCATGGGCATTACCTATGACCCCGAAACGCTCAAATTTGTGTGGGAGCAGCTGGCCGTCGAATCCGGCGTGCGCCTGCTGTACCACACCCTGGTGGTGGACGTGCTGATGGAAGGCGACCGGGTGACCGGCGTGATCGCCGTCAACAAGGGCGGGTTCGTGCGCCTGCGCGCCAGAGTGATCATCGACGCCTCCGGGGACGCGGACGTGGCGGCCGCCGCCGGCGTGCCGTTCGAGGGCGCGGCGGACGGGCCGGTGCAATCGCTGACCACAACCTTCCGCCTGCTCAACGTGGACATGGAGCGCGCGAAAGCGATCAAGAAGGCGGAGCTGCACGAACTGATGGCCGCCGCCATCGCCGACGGTTACGCCCTGCCCCGCAAGGAGGGCAGCGTCCACATCACGCCGCTGGAAGGGGTGATGGCCACCAACATGACCCGCGTCTCCGGCCTGGATGCCACCGACCCGGAGCAGCTCACTCAGGCAGAAATTGAAGGCCGCCGCCAGGCGCAGGAGTACGCCCGCTTCCTGATCGAGCGCGTGCCGGGCTACCAGGACGCCGCGCTGGCCAGTGTGAGCACCCAGATCGGCGTGCGCGAAAGCCGCCGCATCTTCGGCCGCTACCGCCTGACCCGCGCCGATGTAGTCAGCGCCCGCCAGTTCGACGACCAGATCGCCCGCTGCGGCGCGCCGATTGAGGATCACCACGCCGGGAGCGACACCGTCTGGGAGTACCTGCCGGAAGGCGAGACCTACGGCATCCCCCTGCGCTGCCTGCTGCCGGAGAAGGTGGAAGGGCTGCTGGTGGCCGGGCGCTGCCTCTCCGCCGATCATGACGCACATGCCTCCGTGCGCAGCATGGGGCAGTGCATGGCCATGGGCCAGGCCGCCGGAGTCGTCGCCGATATGGCCGTCCAGCACGATCTGCTGCCGGGCGACGTGCGACCCGATTTCGTGCAGGCCCGGCTGCGCACCCTGGGAGCTGTGATCTGATGTTCAGCGTGATTGGCACCACCACCGCCGATCTGTTCGTGGCCGGAATCGAACGCATGCCCTCCGCGGAGGGTGACGAGTTCACGACGAACAGCCTGACCTTCTGCGACCGCCCGCTGACCATGACGCTGGGCGGCAACGGGGCCAACAGCGCCTACGTGCTGGCCGCGCTCGGCGCGCCGGTCATGCTGGGCAGCGCCACCGGCACGGACGAAATCGGGGCGCTGGTGGCGGGCTGGCTCGCCGAACGGGGCATCGACCTGCGCGGCCTGCTGCGCCGGGAGGATGCCAGCGCCACGGATACGATCGTGGTGGATAACCGCCTCAACCGGACGGCCTTCTACTACCCCGGCCTGTTCCCGACCCTCGGCGCGGATGACCTGCCCGCCGCCCTGTGGGAAGACGCGCACACGCTCCTGATAGATCGGAAGAGCACACGTCTGAACTCCAGTCACGAGATTCCATCTC
>CAZGYW010000207.1:0-5531 GCA_964530495.1 uncultured Anaerolineae bacterium | reverse complement strand
ATGCGCGCCGCCGGGCTGCCCGATGGCCGCTACATGCTGGGCGAAAGCGAAACCATCGTCCGGGATGGCATCGCCCGCCTGGAGACGGGCTCGCTGGCCGGCAGCACGCTCACCCTGGATGCCGCCGTGCGTAACGTGATGCAGTTCGCCGACCTTTCCCTCGGGGAAGCGCTGGCCATGGCGACGCGCGTCCCGGCGGAAGCGATGCACCTCAGCGGCCAGAAGGGTGTGCTCGCCCCCGGCGCGGATGCGGACGTCATCCTGCTGGATGACAACGTTGAGGTTGCCATGACCATCGTCGGCGGCAACGTCGTCTACCGCCGCTAGCCCCGTCCATTCCCGGCCGGGTAAGACCCACGGCTTGCCCGGCCAACTGTTTGGACCGACCGCATGGCGCGCAAAATCCTGCACCTCGACCTGGACGCATTCTTCTGCGCAGTGGAAGCGCAGCACGATCCCACGCTGGCAGGCCGGGCATTCGCCGTTGGCGGCCGGCCGGATCGGCGCGGGGTGGTAGCCTCCTGCTCGTATGAGGCACGCCGCTTCGGCATCCGCTCCGCCATGCCGATGGCCCGGGCCGTCCGCCTGTGCCCCGACCTGCTGATCGTGCCTCCCCACCGCCCGTGGTACGAAGAAGCCTCCCGGGCCGTGATGCAGCATCTCCACGATCTCACACCATTTGTCGAGCAGCTTTCCATCGACGAGGCATTCCTGGATGTCAGCCTGCTGCCGGCGCCAGCGGAGACACTCGCCCGCCAGTTGCAGGCCACGATCAACGCCGAACCCGGCCTGCCGTGCTCGATCGGCGTTGCCACCAACAAGCTCGTCGCCAAAATCGCCACGACGGTCGGCAAAGCGCAGGCCAGCCGCCAGACCTCCGGCCCGCCCAACGCAATCAGGATCGTGCCGCCAGGGGAAGAAGCAGCCTTTCTGGCTCCCCTGCCCATCATCGAACTCTGGGGCGTTGGCCCCAGGACTGCCGAACGCCTGGAAGCGCTGGGGATGCACACCATCGGGGATGCGGCCGCCTGGCCGGAAGCCGACCTGATCCGGCGCTTTGGCGCGCACGGCGCGGCCATCGCTCGCCAGGCGCGGGGCGAGGATGATCGCGAGGTCGAGACCGCCCACGAAACCCATTCGATCAGCCAGGAGACTACCTTTGACCGTGACGTCCGCGACCTCACGGCCCTGAAGCGCACCCTGCGCCACCTGACGGATGGGGTCGGCCGCAGCGTACGCAAGGAAGGTCTGGCCGGCACTACCGTCAAGATCAAGCTGCGCTGGAGCGACTTCACCACCCTCACCCGCCAGGTCACCCTGCCCTCGCCCACCGATCAGGATGATGAGCTTTACGCCGCTGCCGAAAAGCTGTTCCTCCAGCACTGGCCACCGGGCAAGCCGGTACGCCTGATCGGAGTGGGACTTTCGGGCTTCGCTGCGCCGCAGCGCCAGCTTGGCCTGTGGGATGACCCGGCGGCCCTGGCGGAGAAGCGCCGCCTGCAGAGCGCGCTGGACGCCCTGCGCGAACGTTTCGGCGAGGATGCGATCCAGCGCGGCAGTGACCTGCCCCGCCGCCGGCCCCCAAAAAAGTAGGAGAGACCGCGCCTGCAACGCGACCTCTCCGCAATCCGAAGCATACCGGATACCGGTACCACCTTTACCTCATGAGCTGAGCGCCAGCGTCCGGAAGCTGCGCCATTAACAACACACGCTCAGCGAACGCTCCCGCGTCCAGTCTCAGGCAGGCTCGCCCTCGACTATCAGTCCGCGCCCAACTCAGAACTCAACATTCATAACTCAACACTGCCTACCCAAACCGCCCGGCGATGTAGTCGGCCGTCCGGTTATCCACCGGGCTGGAGAACAGCTTCGCCGTCCGGTCGAATTCCACCAGCTCTCCGGTGCGGGTTTCATCGGTAGTGAAAAACGCGGTGTACTCCGAAACGCGCATGGCCTGCTGCATGTTGTGGGTCACGATCACGATTGAGTACTCGACCGAAAGCTCCTTCATCAGGTCTTCGATGCGCTGGGTCGCAATCGGATCCAGCGATGAACATGGCTCGTCCATCAGGATCACGTCTGGCTCAACCGCCAGCGTCCGGGCGATGCACAGCCGTTGCTGCTGCCCGCCGGAAAGGGCCAGCCCGGACTTCTTCAGGTCGTCCTTGACTTCGTCCCACAGTGCCGCCTGGCGCAGGCTCTGCTCCACGATCTGGGCGAGCAGCCCGCGGTCTTTGACCCCCAGGATGCGGGGGCCATACGCCACGTTCTCAAAAATGCTCTTGGGAAACGGGTTAGGCTTCTGGAACACCATCCCGATTCGGCGCCGCACTTCCACTGCATCAATCTCCGGGCTGTACAGGTTCTGGCCGCGATACAACACCTCACCCTGAACCCGGGCGCTGGGGATCAAATCGTTCATGCGGTTGATCGAGCGCAGCACCGTGCTTTTGCCGCAACCGGACGGCCCGATCAAGGCCGTGATCGTATGGCGGTTGATCGGGATGGATACGTCCCTGACCGCGTGCTTTTCACCGTAATACACATTCAAATCATGCACTTCAACGGCATACGGGCTGCCGCCATTGGCAGACATCATAGTGTGTAACTCCTGTAGTCAGTACAGCCGGCTCACCCAGACGCGGCCAGCGCTAGAAGCGTTTGCTCAGGCGCTGGCGCAGAATGATCGCCACAGAATTCATGCCGATCAACAGCGCCAGCAACACGATGATCGCCGCAGCGGCAAGATTGCGAAACTCGGCCTGCGGGCGCGCCGTCCACTGCCAGATCTGGATTGGCAGGGCTGTGAACTTGGAGAACGGCCCGGTCGGATCGACGAAAATCACGGCCGATGCGCCAATCACGATCAGCGGCGCCGTCTCGCCAATCGCGCGGGAAAGCGACAGGATCGTGCCCGTCAGGATGCCGGGCATGGCCGAGGGCAGAATCTGCCGCCAGATCGTCTGCCACCGTGTGGCGCCCAGGCCGTAGCTGGCCTCTCGGATCGACTTCGGCACCGCGCGAATCGCCTCCTGCGCCGCGATGATGATCACCGGCAGGATCAGCAGGGCCATCGTCAACGAGGCGGAAATGATCGTCCGGCCATTGGAGTCGGTCACGCCAAAGAGCGCCCCGCTGGTCAGCGGCCCCAGCGTCCGCACAAAGATCGCCAGGCCCAGCAAGCCGTAGATGATGGACGGCACGCCGGCCAGGTTGCGGATATTCGTCTCGATCGTCCTGTCCAGCCAACTGCCGCCGTGGGCGTATTCCTCCAGGTAGATGGCCGCGCCCACCCCCAGCGGAAAGGCGATGGTCATCGTCAGCGCCATGATCAGCAACGTCCCAATGATGGCACTCCGCACTCCAGCCAGTTCGGGAAATGAAGACTGCGGTTGACTCACGAAGTCTTCAGACAGCCATGAATGGAAGTACTTCACTTCCGGATTCGGCGGGTCAAGCTTGTCCACCAGCGCCGCAAACTCCGCTTCGATCTTTGCCCGCTGGAATACCGTTTCCGCCAGGGTCCACGTCCCGAAGATATCAAGCCCGACCACGTCCGTATAAACATAGTCGAGGAGTGTGTCAAAGGAGAGATTCGCCACCAGCAGGGCCAGCACCTGCTCATCGCTCATCTCGGTGATGGTCAGGTCCGCGGTGCCTTCCGGCGAAATGGCATTGAGCGCCTCGCTGATCGGCAGCGTGGTGAACTGATCGGCCGGGACCTGGCTCAACGCGTCACGCACAATCACGCGCAGCCGCCGGGGCGCATGCTGCCCCAGAATGGCGGCCAACTCCTCCGCGCTGAGGTCCTCCAGCGGCCGATCCGCCAGCGTATCGACATCCACATCACTGGCTACAGCGATCGTCCCCACTGCGTCATTGACCACATCAATGAACAGCGCGCCCAGGGCGATAATCCCCACCAGCATTGAGGTGAGAAACATCACCCGCCATGCCGCCGCGTACCTGTGGCGACGCGCCAATCGGGTCTGAAACGTCGCATCATCCGGCACCAACGACTTCCGATCCGCGTTCTGATCGCTCATCATTCGTACACCTCCCGGAAGCGGGCAGTCACCGACCGGCTGATCATATTCAGCACCAGCGTCATCACAAAGAGCACCAGCCCAATTGCGAACAGGCTGTTGTAGTCAATCGAGTTGTAGCTGATGTCCCCGCTGCTGATTCGGACGATGTGGCCGGTCATGGTCTCCGCCCCGGCAAACGGGTTCAGGGTGAAATTGGGGCCGGCCCCCGCCGCCAGGGAGACGATCATGGTCTCGCCAATCGCCCTGGAAATCCCCAGGATAAACGAGGCGATGATGCCGGATAGTGCCGCCGGGACGATCACCCGCATAACGGTCTCGAAGCGGGTCGCGCCCAGGCCGTACGAGGCTTCGCGCAGGGCCAGCGGCACCGCCCGGATCGCGTCCTCACTGATTGACGCGATAGTCGGAATGATCATGATTCCCACCACAATGCCGGCTGAAGCCGTGTTATAGATCTCCACCACCTCCACCCCGAACAGGCTGCGCAGCAGCGGTGTCATGAACGTCAGGGCGAAGTAGCCGTACACCACCGTTGGCACGCCGGCCAGCAGCTCCAGCACCGGCTTGAGCATCGCCCGCGCGCGCGGAGTGGCGTATTCGCTCAGGTAGATGGCGGCGCCCAGGCCAAGCGGGGTGGCAACCACCATCGCGATTGCGCTGGTCATCAGGGTGGCGCTTAAGAGCGGCAGAACGCCAAAGTTACCGAGCTGCGGTTGCCACCGGGTGCTGGTGAAGAACTCACCGAGCGTGATGGTATCGGCCCAGTAGATCTCCGCCGACTGGTTATGCGCTGCCGCCACGGTACCGTTATAGCCTCGCTGTACGGTCAGCATCCCCGTCTCCAGGTCAACACCCGTGACGAGCAATTCCTCCTGGACAATTCGGATGCGATCACCAACGGCAAAAGCGCTGCTGCCGCCGGTTACCGCGAATTGTGTCGTATCAGCCTCCACCGCCACCGCCATCTGCTTGAAAGAGTCGACCCAGGCAGGCGGTTTAAAGAACAGCAGCGACTCGCTCCCGAGAACCACGATGATCCCGATCGTGGTGAAAATAGAAATGATCCCGCAGAACAACAGGATCAGCCTGATGACCTGTTCACCGGGCCGCGCGCGTCGATGAAGCGCCGCCTGTGGCCTGGTAACATTCCGTTGGTGCGCGGCCGCAATGGCCTCGCGCTTAAGGACTACAGCTTCGGATTGCATCACTCACCTTCTTTCCAGGAGGATTCCGCAAGACAGGTGAGACGCGCTTGCAGGTCGCGTCTCACCCGTATCAACCTGCGAATTCCAGGCGCAAATGCTTACTCACCCACTCCATTCAGCCACGCGGCTTTAGCAGCATTGAGGACTTCCATGTTGGCCGGGAAGTAGCCCACATCTACGATCTCGTCGTTCACGTAGGTCAGATAGTAGTTGACGAAGGCCGCCACCTGCGGCTTCTCCTGCAGGATCGTCGCCGTGCTGTAGATGAACAGCGGCC
>CAZGYW010000206.1:0-5545 GCA_964530495.1 uncultured Anaerolineae bacterium | reverse complement strand
CGCCCCAGTGGGCGCTGGCCATGTCCAGGGCGGTGAAGGCCAGCGCGATGCCGATCACGGCGGCCATGCTGCCCGTCACGACCGGCGGCAGGATCTTGTCAATGAACGCCCGGCCCCCGGCGAAGCGGATGATCAGGCCGACCAGGATGTTAACCACGCCGGTCGCCACGATCCCCACCTGGGCAAGGGCCACCACATCCCCGGCATACTCGCCGTAGCCCGCCTGGGTCAGCACCAGCACGGCGGCGATATAGCTGAAGCTGGAGCCGTAGTACAGCGGGATGAAGCGCCCGGTCAGCAGGCGGGAAAGCGCCAGGGCGACGATGGTCGACACCCCGGACATGACCAGCACCGTGCCCAGGTCGAACCCGACCAGCAGCGCCACGAGGGCGGTGGCCGGGAACATGGTCAGCACATGCTGGAAGCCGAGCACGATCAGGCGCAGCAGGGGCGGGCGGTCATTGGGCAGGTAGCCTATGATAGGCGAGGCAGGCTTTTTGCTTGTCGCGGAAACGGACATGGCGGCACCTCTTTCGGTGTGGAATTGGGGGAAAGTGGTGGCCGGGCACACGGTGCGGCAGCGGGGTTCGGTGTGCAGAGCCGCGTCACTATACACAGCGGTGGGGGATCACGCAAGAGGTAACCCCACATCTGCCGAAAGTTCGGCTACCCTGCCCCAAAAAGCACGCGGCAGGCTCGGCGATCTCATCCAATGCTTGCCGGCCTGCCGCGAGGTATACTGATATTTTCCTCTGGAATCCGCCTAGCCTCCCAGCAAATCCCGCCGCTGGAAAAAGACGATCGACGCCGCGAACAGCGCAACACCCACCACCAGCAGCCCGAGGAAGCTCGGCCAGTGGATGCCGTCCAGGAAGATCGTCCCGCCGTTGTAATACTGGTAGAAGGACAGGTACTTGACCTTCTCCAGCGCGCCCCCGGCCATCTCCGCCAGGGTGGTGACGAAGTACGACCCAAAGATGATGCCCGCCGCGATTGCCCCGGCCGTATTGCGGGAGCGCAGCACGGTGGAGAGCAGCAGCGTCAGCCCGCCCATCAGGATCGTGATCGGCAGCACGTTGAGCAGCGCCCCCACCAGTTGCCCGAGCGTCAGCGGGAAGTCTGCCAGCGTGGCCGCGCCGATCAGCATCCCCACCAGCATCAGGGCCAGGATGGCCAGAACCGCCACGAGCAGGGCTGCCGACTTTTCCACGATCACCTGGGCGCGCGTGGTGGGCGTGCTGAGCAGTAAATCCAGCGTGCCGCGTTCTTCCTCCCCGGCCACGATGCCCAGCGCGAACAGCACCACATACACCCCGATAATCAGCGGCAGCATGCTGAACAGCTTCAGCCCCAGGAAGGCTTCCAGGGAGGCGAACTGCTCCACATCCCCGATCAGGGGCTTGATGACTGGGTTGTCCAGGATCGCCCCGAAGGACTCCAGCAGGCCCTCAATCTGCGGGAAGAGGGCGATCACCATAAATCCCATGAAGCCGAGCAGCAGCCCCCAGCCCGCAATCCCGATCCGCGCATCGTGTAACGCGCGGCGAAAAATGACACCCTTAGCGCCCGTTGGCATCGCTCCCCCTCCTGACCGGCAAGAACAGTGACGTGAATGGTGTGTGCATGGTCAGGCCCCTATACGGCGATGTCGCGCCGCTGAAAGAAGTACAACGCCAGCCCGAAGAGCAGCACGGCCAGCCCCAGCAGCAGGGCAAAGTTGCCCCACCGGATCCCATCAATCAGGACGCTGAACGGGTTGTAGTAGCTGTAAAACGATACGCTCTTGAGCGTCTTGAGGATGCCGGAATCCGCCATGTCCGCGAACGAGTTGAGGAAGTACGAGATCACGATGATCGCCGCCGCGATGCCCCCGGCCTGCCCGCGCGCGCGCAGCACTGTGCTCAGGAAGAGCGTCAGCGCCGCCATGAACAGGATCACCGGCAGCATGTTGAGCGCCGCCCCGGCGATCTTCATGCTGTCAATCGCCAGGTCCGGCGTGATCGCCACGCCCAGGATGATCCCCAGGCCGCTGGCCGCCACAATGATGACCAGCGCCACGACGAACGTCGCGGACTTCTCCACGATCACCTGCCAGCGCGGGATCGGCGCGGCCAGCAGAAGATCGAGCGTGCCGCGTTCTTCCTCCCCGCCGACGATGTTGCCGCCAAAGGTCACGGCGAAGACCGCCAGCACCAGCGGCGCCCAGGAGAAGAACTCGATGCCCAGGAAGCCCTCCGGGGAGGTGTAGTCCAACTCACCCAGGTCGCCCAGCAGGGCGGCGAAGATCGGATTTTCGATCAGTTCGTTGATCTGCTCGAACTCCGAGATCATCGGGTAGACGATGGTCACGTAGAAGGCCAGCAGCGCCATCCCGAAGCTCCACCAGAAGATGCTGCGCCGGTGATCGTACAGTGTTCGCTTGAAGATGATGCCCGGGTTGTTCATGCCTGGTGCGCCTCCCCGCCGTTGCCGCCGTAGTACTCCAGGAAAATCTCTTCCAGGCTCGGCTCCACGTACGTCAGGTCCACCACATGGTACTGGGCCGCGGTCTTGATCACGGGGTCCAGGTCACCGGTCACGCGGAAGCGAATCGCGCCGTTCTCGCTCGTCACATCCGAAACACCCGAGAGCGCCTCAAAGCGGGCGGGGTCCGCCCCGCCGTCCACCTTGATCGTCATCCAGCGGAAGCGCCGCTGCTTGAGATCGGCGATGCGCTCCACGGCGCGCAGCCGCCCGCCGCGCAGGATGCCCACCCGGTCGCAGATCGTCTCCACTTCCGGCAGGTTGTGGGAGGAAAGGAAGACCGTCCGGCCCTCCGCGCTGACCTCGCGCATGAGCTGGTGGAACGTCTGCTGGACCAGCGGGTCCAGGCCGTTGGTCGGCTCGTCCAGAATCAGGACTTCGGGTTTGTGCATCAGGGCCTGGATCAGGCCCAGCTTGCGCTTCATGCCGGAGGAGCAGTCCTTGATGCGGCGGGCCAGGTCCATATCCAGCCGCGCAGCCAGCTCGCCCGCATACTTCTCGTCCACGCCGCCGCGCAGCCCGCCCAGGTAGCGCACCAGCTCCCAGCCGGTCATGTGATTCCACAGCGCCAGCTCGCCCGGCAGGTTGCCGATGCGGTGGTGCAATGCCACGCTGTCGTGCTGCACATCGTGGCCCAGGATGTGTGCGTGCCCGGTCGTGGGCCGGATCAGGTCCAGCAGCGTGCGGATGGTCGTGGTTTTGCCGGCGCCGTTCGGCCCCAGGTACCCGAAAATCTCGCCCTTGTAGACGTCCAGTGTCAGGTCATTGAGGGCCTGAACCTTGCCGTAATGCTTGGTCAGGCCGTCGATATGGATGACCACCGGTGAGGCGTTCATCTTTCACCCCCTTCAGCGATAGTGCAACGATGATCTGCAGCGCGAATGTCCCCCCGCGCGCTGTCATGGTAACACAGGCGGGCGCGCGTGTCTGCCCCCACAAATTGGGGGGCAGGACGGAATTGTACCCGGCTGCCGCAGATATGGGGTGTGCAAAGTATCCAGATCGGGCAGCTCCTACCGGGCTGCCAGCCGCACATCGCTAACGAACTACCCTAACCTGAGCGAGCGGAATAGACGTTTAGGTCAGCCATACGAAAGGCCGTATAACAAAGCCTTAGCAGCAGGGTAGCTTGCATCTTTACAACCAACCCTGCTTCAATAGAAGTGTGGGTGGAATTCCGATGGTAGCGGGCCATCAGGAAATCACTTCCTGGCCCTTTGGAATCAGGGTTGGCCCCCCCGCTTACGGCCCAGTGATTGCGGGCTGCCTCTCCCTTCGAGCAGCGACGATCCATACACGCTGTCCACTGCCACACCGATGACTGCAGCTATCTGCGTAAGGGGGGAATCATGCTACGCAGAAGGATGAGTCGGTGTGCCCCGGGCATGGCCCTGGTCGCCTTGCTGGTGGCCGGTGCGGTGCTGGCGGCACCACCGGAAAACTTCGACTTTCAGTGTTGCGGACGCAATCCGATTATGCAGGCGGCTGAGCGCGGCTGGGATTCCGGCGCGCTGCTGGCCCCGCACGTCGTCTACCACAATGGGCTGTACCACATGCTGTACAGCGCCGCCCCGCATGATGATCAGGCAGTATCTGGGATGGGCTACGCCACCTCGCCGAATGGCATGGTCTGGACCAAATTCGCGCAGAACCCGGTCGCTTCCGGGCTGGACCCGGCTGCACTGCGGGATGCTGCCCTGCTGGTGGAGGGCGACCGCTGGACGCTCTACCACGCTGCGGCGGAGGGCCTGGGCCGCCTGACCGCACCCGCCCCGACCGGCCCCTGGACGGCTGCCAGCGCGCCGCTGCTCGTGCCCGGCGCGGCCAATGACTGGGACGGCGGCCGCCTGCTGCCGACCAGCATCGTCCCCACCGACGCCGGGTACGCGCTGTACTACACCGCCAACGACCGGATCGGGCTGGCCACCAGCCCGGACGGCATCACCTGGACCCGGCACGCTGCACCGGTACTGCTGCCGGGCGCGCCCGGCACGTGGGATGCGGCGGGCGTGAGTCAGGGCCGCGTCTTCCGCACCCGGGACGCCTGGCAGATGTTCTACACGGGCAGCGACGGAACCAGCCTCAGGATCGGATACGCGACCAGCCCGGATGGCATCACCTGGGCCAGGGCCGCGGAGAATCCGATCGTCGCCCCTCGTGATGAGGCCGCGATGCAGGCTGCCGGGCTGGAGCTGGGCAGTGTCGTCGTCCGGGATCGCATCTACTTCCTGTTCTACGACTACTGGCAGGCCAGCGCCGGGGCGATCGGCGTCGCCACCGCGCCCGTGCCGGAGGGCATCGCCCTGCCGTATCTTGCGGCCGCCGAGGTAGTAGCGGGGCTGAACGTCCACCAGCGCCAGGCGATCATGGCGGTCGCCGGTGTGACGGGTTTTGAACTGCTGCCGGAGCAGAATGCGCTCGCGCAGACCGCCGCCCTGATCGGAGCGCGCCACCCCTCCACCGGCGTGGAGTACGCCGCGGCTGAGCCGCTGATCGCGGCCGGGGTGACGTCGCTACCGGCCGCCGGCGCAATCGATCCGGAACTGGCGGCGCTGATCGAGGCGCTGAGTGTTCACGAGCGGGGCGCGTTGCGGGCGGTGCTGGGCAATCCCGCCGCCATCCGGGAGCCGGAACAGCGCGCGGTGGCTGGCGTGGTGGCGCTGCTGGAGCCGGATCTGGAGATGGTCTTCGTGGTGGAGGATGCCGCGCGCAGCGCTACCAGATTGGCGGCGGTTGCTGCCGGACTGAACGTTCACCAGCGGCTTGCCCTGCGCGCCATCTACGCGGATGACACCTTCGGCCAGGAGCCGGAGCAGCGCGCCGTCGCACCGCTGGTCGCCGCCCTGGAGCGGGCCGTCCCGGCCCCGGAGCGGATGAGTATGGAAGCGGTCGCCGCCGGGTTGAACGTTCACCAGCGGCTTGCCCTGCGCGCCATCTATGGAGATGACACCTTCGGCCAGGAGCCGGAGCAGCGCGCCGTCGCGCCGCTGGTCGCCGCCCTGGAGCGGGCCGCCCCTGTGCC
>CAZGYW010000205.1:0-5549 GCA_964530495.1 uncultured Anaerolineae bacterium | reverse complement strand
ACTGTGAAGCGGTGGGCGTAATTCATGCCAGCAGATCCTCCAGGGCCGGTTCCACTGCCGGAAACTTGAACTTGAAGCCCAGGTCCAGCAGCCTGTGCGGCACGGCCTTCTGGCCCTCCAGCAGGATCAGCGCCGCCTCACCAAAGAGCAGCTTGAACGCGAAAGCCGGCGCGCGCAGCCACGACGGCCGCCGCATGGAGCTGCCCAGCGCCCGGCTGAACTCGGCATTGGTCACCGGGTGCGGCGCGGCCAGGTTGAAGGCGCCCCTGGCGTCCTCGTTGTCGATCAGGAAGCGGATGGCGGCCACCTCGTCGTCGATGTGAATCCAGGGGAACCACTGCTCCCCGCTGCCCAGCGGCCCACCCGCGAAGAACTTGAAGGGCAGCATCTGGCGCGGCAGCGCGCCGCCTTTCGGGCTGATCACCACCCCGGTGCGGATGATGGCCCGCCGCACGCCCAGGCGTTCCACCTTCTGGGTGGAAGCTTCCCAGTCCACGCACACGCCCGCCAGGAAATCATGGCCGGCCGGGGCGTCTTCCGTGATGTCCCGGTCATCGGTATGGGTGCCGTAGTAACCCACCGCCGAAGACTGGATCAGCACCGCCGGCTTCTTCTCCGCCAGTTGGATGGCCTGCACCACCGCCCGCCCGGCATTAATGCGGCTCTCCTGGATGCGACGCCGCCGGGCCGGCGTCCAGCGCACATCAAAGAACCCTGTGCCGCCCACGCTTTCCCCGGCCAGGTTGATCACCGCGCCCGCGCCGTTGACGTACTTGCCCCAGCCATCGGCGCTCTTGCCGTCCCAGTAAACTGCCTTCGCCCCGGCCGGCAGATTAACTGCATTGCCGGGACTGCGGCTCAGAATGATGACTTCATGGCCGTCCGCCGTCAGGCTTCTGACCAATGCGCGCCCGATCAGGCCCGATCCACCCGTAATAATCACACGCATGAGCTTGCTCCCTCCCCCGTTGCGGGCTAATCCACACAATTCCCACTGTTATTCTACGCAAAAATGATCATAATATGAAATAAAGCGGGACAGTCGCCCCGGAAAACTCAGCAACTCCTGAACAGAGCACTGCTTTGTCGCCGCTCTGGGCCGTCCCCTTGCACATTGCTCGACAGTATGTTAACCTAATGTACATGTTTTGTCAATATAATGAATATCTCAGTTGATTCTGCTGGCTGCACCGCGTCCAACCGCACGCGCCGGCGATCATCATCAGGAGTATAACAATGACTTATCAACCCTCCGGGAGCGTCACCCCTCCCCCCAGCGAAGAACCGCTCTACAACATCGGCGTTGTCTCGCGCCTGAGTGGCATCCCGGTCGCCACCCTGCGCGTCTGGGAGCGGCGCTACGGCTTCCCCGAATCGGCCCGCACCGGCGGTGGTCACCGCCTCTATTCGGAGCATGAGATCCTGCGCCTGCGCTGGGTCAAGGCCCGCATCGATGAGGGCATGCAGACCGGGCGGGCCATTGGCGCCCTGCATCACCTGGAACAGAGCGATGGCCTGCTGCCCGGCGCGCCACTGGCCGGCGTCACCGGGCAGGCGCCGCGCTCCGTCCGGGTCGCCCCGGTCGTCCCGGCAGATGGCTCGCTGGCCACCGCCGGCGCGCGCCTCACCGCCGCCTTCCTCGATCACGACCTGGAGACCGCCAACCAGATCATCGCCGACGCGCTGGCGGTTCACCCGCTGGAAAAACTGTTGACGGACCTGCTCCCCCCGACCCTGATCGCGGTCGGCCAGGCCTGGCACGATGGCGAAATCAGCGTTGCCACCGAGCACCTGGCCACCAATTTCGTCCGCAACCAGTTACTGACGTGGCTGGCCACCGGCCCTACCGCCTATGATGTGCCGCCCGTCGTGCTGGCCTGCGCCCCCAACGAATGGCACGAGATTACGCTGTTGATCTTCGGCGTGCTCCTGCGCCGCCAGCGCTGGCCGGTCGCTTACCTCGGTCAGGCGGTGCCCCTGCCCGACCTGGGAGCCTTCATCCGCGAAACCCGGCCGGACGCAGTGGTGCTGGTCGCCGTGACCGACGAGAGCGCCGTCGAACTGGCCCGCTGGCCGGAAATCCTGCCGGACGTGTGGCGCGCCGGTGCGCCGCAGGTGTATTTCGCCGGGGGCATCTTCACCCGCGAGCCGGAGTGGCAGGCGCGCGTGCCGGGCACTTACCTGGGCGATACGATTCAGGCCGGCGTGACGCTGCTCGATCGCGCCCTGCGCCAGCGCTACCAGATCCAGGCCCCCGGCCTGTAGCGGTTGGCCGCCGTGCGGCAAGCGCAGCCCGGCCTCATCCCGATTGACAGGCATGGCGTGTCTCCTGGGATGAGGCCGAAGCGCCAGAATCAGAACAACGGCCGCCCGGCGGGCAGGAACGGCCACGGAATGGCGGCGAGAACAACCAGCAGCGCCAGCCCGAAGAACAACGCTGCCTGCTTGTGCTTGCCCTCAGCATCCGGCGCGCGGCGGATGCGGGCGCGCCCCACGTGGGCGATCACCACCGCCACGATCATCATCAGCGTGTGCTCCATCGCGAAGAAGCGCAGCCCGCTGTTGCCCATCGCCGCGCCAAAATCCTGGAACACGCGCTGAATCAGCGGGCTGACCACATACAGGATCACGCCAACCAGCACCTGCACGTCCAGCACGGACGTAAACACAAGACCGAGCCGGTTATCCAGTGCCGTCCAGGCCTGCCCGCCGCGCCAGCCGCGCACCGCCCAGACCACAGCCAGCACCCCGGCGATCAACACGACCCAGCGCAGAATCGAGTGCAGACCCAGCAGAAACTCATACATGGCAAAAAACCTCCTCAACAAGAGTCCAATTCCCCGCGGCGCCGTGCAGCTGCCATCCAGTGCGGCACGGGCGGGTGATCAGCGCTCAGTGTAGCAGGCGGCGCACGTCAATCCAATTAGTGCAGCGTAAGAAATTCGCTCCGGCGGCCGGTTCGTCACGTCCCCACCCAACTGCCTGTTAGAAAAGAACAAAAAACAGCGCATCCCGGTTGCCAACCGATCTTTCCATGGGGTACACTCCACGCCAGCACAATGACATTCACCCCGTGGCGCGAGCATAACCCTATTTCATGTGCCAAAGAGGAGTATTATGGCAGCTCCAAAGAAAGAGACATTGCTGAACTGGTACCGCCAGATGGTGCTCATCCGGCGGTTTGAAGAAAAGTGCGCGGAACTCTACCAGCAGGGCAAGATCGGCGGGTTCCTGCACCTGTACATCGGTCAGGAGGCCACCGGCGTTGGCATCGCCGCGGCCTTGCGGGAAAACGACCACGTCATCACCGCCTACCGTGATCACGGCATCGCCCTCGCCAAGGGCATGGACCCCAAGCGGGTGATGGCCGAGATGCTCGGTAAGCGCACCGGCACCAGTGGCGGCAAGGGCGGCTCCATGCACCTGGCTGACCGTGAGAAGCACTTCTGGGGCGGGCACGGCATCGTCGGCGGGCATCTGCCGCTGGCGGCCGGGATCGCGCTCAAAGCCCGCTACAATGACGAGGACGAAGCCGTCGTAGCCATGATGGGCGACGGCGCAACCAATATCGGCTACTTCCACGAATCGCTCAACCTGAGCGCCGTGTGGGACCTGCCCGTCGTCTGGCTGGTGGAGAACAACGGCTACGGCATGGGCACCGCCGTGGACCGCGCCGCCGGACAGGCGGAGCTGGTCAAGCGCGCCATCGGCTACGGCATGAAGGAAGGCCCGCGCGTGGATGGCATGGACGTGCTTGCCGTGCATGAGGCCGTCTCCGAGGCCATCGCCTACGCTTCTAAAACCGGCCCCGTCCTGATGGAATCGCTCACCTACCGCTTTGAGGGCCACAGCATGGGCGACCCGCAGCGCTACCGCAGCAAGGACGAGGTCGCCCGCTACGCGGAAGGCGACCCGATCGGCCGCCTGCGCAAGACCCTTGAAGACAAGTACAAGGGCGTCCAGAAGGACCTGGACGACATCGAAAAGGAAGTTGTGAACACGATCGCCGAGTCGGTCGAATTCGCCGAGAACAGTCCTGAGCCGACCTACGAAGACCTGGTCAGCTACGTCTACGCGTAAAGGGAGCAGAGACCGCAATGGCCGAAAAGAACATCACAATTCGGGAGGCGCTCAGCAGCGCCCTCCGCGAGGAAATGCTCCGCGATGAGCGCGTCTTCATTATGGGCGAGGAAGTCGGCGTGTGGGGCGGCACGTATGCCGTCACCCGCGGTTTCCTGGACGAGTTCGGCGCCCGCCGTGTCCGCGATACCCCCATCTCGGAGATGGCCATCGCCGGATCGGCAGTCGGCGCGGCGATGGCCGGCCTGCGCCCGGTGGCCGAGATTATGACGATCAACTTTGCATTCGTGGCTATGGATGCCATCGTCAACCACATGGCCAAAGTCCGTTACATGTTTAACGGGCAGTTCAAGGTCCCGATGGTCATCCGCACCACCACCGGCGGCGGCAAGCAACTCGGGGCGACCCACTCCCACGCGCCGGAAGTCATCTTCGCCCATTTCCCCGGCATGTATGTCGCCGTGCCCGGCACCGCTTATGACGCCAAGGGCATGCTCAAGGCCTCCATCCGGGACGACAACCCCGTGCTCTTTGTCGAGCATTCGACCATGCTCCAGCGCCGCGCGATGGTGGACGTGGACGATGTTGATTTCGTCCTGCCCATCGGCAAGAGCGACATCAAGCGCGAGGGCAAGGATGTGACCATCGTCACCTACCAGAAGGGCCTGGAATGGTCCCTGCAGGCGGCGGATATGCTGGCCCAGGAAGGCGTGGAAGCCGAGATCGTCGACCTGCGCTGGCTGCGCCCGCTGGACCTGGAGCCGGTCTTTGAGAGCGTCAAAAAGACCAACCGCGTCGTGGTGGTAGAGGAATCGCTGCCGCATTTCAACGTCGGCGCGGAAGTCGCCGCCCAGGTGATGGATCAGGTTTTCGACTACCTGGACGCCCCGGTCAAGCGGGTCGCCGCCATGGACATCCCGCTGCCCTACGCTTCCAATATTGAGATGATGGCCCTGCCGGACGCGCAGAAGGTGGTTGCTGCCGTGAAAGAGGTGCTGTGATGGCTGAAACGATCCAGATGCCCAAGCTCGGGTTCGACATGGCGGAAGGAACCCTGGTTCGCTGGCGCAAGGCCGTCGGCGAGAGCGTCCAGAAGGGGGACGTGGTCGCCGAGATCGAGACCGACAAAGCCACCATCGAGATTGAGACAACCGCCACCGGCACCGTGCTGAAGCACCTGGTCAGCGAAGGCTCAGTCGTGCCGGTCGGCGCGGACATCGCCATCGTCGGCGCGGAAGGCGAAAGCGTCCCTGCAGGCGCTCCTGCCGCCAAACCACCGGCGGAAGAAGCCGCCCCTGCCGAGGCTCCGGCCCCGGCGACGGAAAAGCCCGCGTCGCCGGCCCCGGTGGCCGCGCCCGCGGAGCCGATTGATGACCGGCTGCCCGGTGGCGTCAAGGCCAGCCCGCTGGCCCGCCGCATCGCCCAGGACAAGGGCATCGACCTGCGTCAGGTGAAGGGCAGCGGCCCGG
>CAZGYW010000204.1:0-5556 GCA_964530495.1 uncultured Anaerolineae bacterium | reverse complement strand
TCAACGGTCGTCTTGAGCTTGCCCCAGTCGACCTGCCCGTCCGCCGTCATGTGCTCGGCCAGGTTGATCGACCCCAGGCAGCAATTCTCGAATGGACCCAAAAACTGCTCACCGCACGGATTGGTTGCCTCCAACTCGTAGAGGTGTGGAACCGGATTGGTGCGGTTGGCGGCATCCAGAAACAGGACGCCAGGCTCGCCATTGTGATGGGCCTGCTTCGCGATCTGCTCAAACAGCTCGCGCGCGCGCACGGTCGTCCACACCTTGCCGTCAGCCGGATTCACCAGCTCGAAGTCTTCATCGTTCTCCACCGCGCGCATGAAGGCATCGGTGATCCCGACCGAGATATTGAAGTTTGTGATCTGGCTTTCGTTCGTCTTGCAGGTGATGAACTCGCGCACGTCCGGGTGATCGATGCGCAGCACCGCCATGTTCGCGCCGCGCCGGGAGCCACCCTGCGCCACCTCGCCAAAAGCCTGGTCATAAACGCGCAGGAAGCCCACCGGACCGGTCGCCTTGCCCATGGAGGAGCGCACCAGCGCGCCTTTAGGGCGCAGACGGCTGAACGAAAAGCCATTGCCGCCGCCGGTCTGCTGGATCAGCGCTGCGTCGCGCAGCGTCTTGAAGATGCCGGATTCGGAGCGGCCCATGTCATCGTCGATCGCCAGCACGAAACAGGCCGCGAGCTGGCCCAGGGGGGTACCTGCGCCGGTGAATGTGGGACTGTTAGGAAAGAAACGAATATCCGTCAGCAAATCATAAAACTTAAGCGCCCACTCCGGCGCATCCCCGGCCATCTCGGTCTCGACCGCCGCCACATTGCTGGCGACGCGCCAGAACATCTCGTGCTCGGTCTCTGCCGGGCGGCCGTCCGGCCCGCGGCGCAGGTAACGCTTGGCCAGGACCGTCCGGGCATTCTCGGACAGGGGCAGATCCTTCAGGGGCTGCGGAGGCCCGGCCTGACCATTCTGATGCGCATGGACACGACTCTTGCCCGTTTTTTTGGATGTCATCACGATCTCCTTCACGGCACTCAGGAAAGCTCATCGAGAGACCAG
Organism: uncultured Anaerolineae bacterium; assembly: GCA_964530495.1. Taxonomy (GTDB): domain Bacteria; phylum Chloroflexota; class Anaerolineae; order Aggregatilineales; family Ch27; genus CAZGYW01. The sequence goes on along the minus strand of CAZGYW010000204.1, from coordinate 4,498 downwards.
GTGCGCAACCTGTCCCTCCCTCCCCCCCTGGGATGTGACTGATTTCGGTTCAATACACTGGTATGTGCGCTGCAAATCGGCCGGGTCGCCGGGTGTGAGGACTACCTGGCGGATCTCCCGGATTTGTCTGACTGGCTGCTCTGCTCTTCCAGCAGCTTATCAATCTCGGCGCGGACGCTGTCCAGGTTATCCAGGCGCAAATAGACGATCGCGTACCGGATGTAGGCAATCGAATCCAGCGCCTTCAACCCCTCGATGACCATATCCCCCACCACCCGACTGGAGATTTCCGCCTTGCCCATGCGTTGCAGGTTGGTTTCGATCTGGTCCGCCAGGCGCTCCAGGTCAGCCGAGGCGACCGGCCGCTTGGCGCAGGCGATACGCACCCCATGCAGGAGCTTTTCCCGGTCAAAGGCCTCGCGTTCCCCGCCGGCCTTGATCAGGATCGGCGTGGCCAGGATTGCCCGTTCGTAGGAACTGAAGCGCTCGCCGCAATGCTTACACTCACGCCGCCGCCGGATTCCCCCCCGCGCGTCATGATTGGTGTCGATCACACGCGACTCACTGGTCGCGCCGCAATACGGGCATTTCATGGCTTCACTCCTCCTGCGCCGGCACACCCCAACATCCGCGTGGCATCCCCCATTATCCCACATTTACCCACATATCTGGCGGGTACATGGTTCAGACACCCTGCATATGGCGGTGCATGGGCCTAAACTGTAGCATGGGTGGAGCCTCGGCTGTACAGTACCATAGTACTATTCTGCATTAAAAAACTGATTTCCGGCCCGGCCTGCGAAATCACCCGAAGAATCCGCCGCCGGGGCTGGTCCGCCTGGAATCAACGCCGATCTGCTGCCGCGGCCCGCGCAAAAGACGACCCTCCACCCCTGGCCTGCAGTGCCATTGCAGGGGTGGAGGGCCTGTTCTGAGGAGGCATTCAACTGGAAGGACGCGTGAATGGCAGACTGCCGTCCGCCGGGCACTGCGCCCCGGCCGGCGCTACTTCTTGCGCAGGAAGGTCGGGATATCCATGTTGCCGGTATCGAACGGCGGGTAGTCCGTGCCGGGGTCAATCGGCTGGCGCGGCTGCGGCTGCGGCGGCGGGACTTCCGGAGCCTGGGTGGGCCGCCGGACCTGCGGCGCCGGCTGCGCGGGCTGCGGCACCGGCTGCTGATGCTGGTGCTGCTGCTGCGCGGGCTGCTGCTGGCTGGCCGGAGTACCCGGCTGAACCGGGCGGCGCACCACGCGGCTCTGCTCGAATCCGGTCGCAATCACGGTGATGCGCACGCTGTCGACCATGTTGGGATCGATCACGGCGCCGAAAATCAGGTTGACGTCCGGGTGGGCCGTATCCTTGATGATCGCTGCGGCTTCATTGACTTCGAACAGGCTCAGGTCCGGGCCGCCGGTGACGTTGAACAGGATGCCCCGCGCACCGTCGATCGTTACGTCCAGCAGGTGGCTGCTGACCGCCGCTTCGGCCGCCTTTCGCGCACGATCGTCGCCTTTAGCCGACCCAACCGCCATCAGCGCGGCGCCACCCTCAGACATAATCGTCCGCACGTCGGCGAAGTCGAGGTTGATCAGGCCGGGGACGGTAATCAGCTCCGAAATGCCCTGGATGCCCTGGCGCAGCACATCGTCGGCCACGCGGAAGGCGTCCTGCAGGCTGGCGCGCTTATCGGCCACCTGCAGCAACCGGTCATTGGGGATCACGATCAGCGTGTCCACATGGTTCTTGAGCGCCTCGATGCCGGCTTCGGCGGCGTCATTGCGGCGCTTGCCCTCAAATGTGAACGGGCGCGTCACCACGCCAATGGTCAGCGAACCAAGTTCCTTGGCGATCTGGGCGATCACGGGCGCGGCACCGGTGCCGGTCCCCCCACCCATGCCGCAGGTAATGAAGACCATATCCGCGCCGCGCATGACCTCGTACAGCTCGTCGGCGCTTTCCTCCGCGGCCTTACGGCCGATATCCGGGTTGCCGCCGGCGCCCAGGCCGCGGGTCAGCTTGTCGCCGATCCGGACGCGCGTCTTGCCCTGAGAAAGCATCAGGGCCTGGGCATCCGTGTTCACGGCGATGAACTCAACACCGCCCATTCCCTCCGCAATCATGCGGTTGACGGCGTTACCGCCGCCGCCCCCCACACCCACGACCTTGATCTGGGCGAAATTCTCACCCGGGATCATATCGAAATCACTCATTGCAGCCTCCTCAGATCAAGCAATAACGCTGTGCTGGCGTCTTCCAGGACTATTGAACAGTAGCGGTAAGAACGTGTGGTGGGCTTATTGTATGCCAGATGCCCGTCCCATGACAATGAGAAAGAGGGGGGATGCAGGCCCCCGCTCACTTCTCCTCCTCCGGAATGAAGCGGCGGAACAGCCCTCCGATAGCTTTGCCCAGGCTGAACCCGTCCCGATTGGCGCGGGCGGCGGCTGCCCGCTGGCGGTCTTCCATGTCCATCGCCAGCCCCAGCCGCAGCAGTCCCACACTGGTGCTGAAGGATGGGCTGCGCAGCGTATCGGCCATGCCCGTGATCTTCTCCGGGTGCGCCACCCGTACCGGCAGCCGCATCACGCGCGCCGCCACCTCGCGGATGCCGGGCAGCAGCGTGCTCCCGCCGGTCAGCACCACCCCGGCCGGCAGCAGGCCATCGTATCCGGAACGCTTGGCTTCCTGCAGCACAAGCTCCAGAATTTCCTCCACCCGCATGCCGATGATCAAAGCCATATCGCGGCGCAGTACCTTGCTGGGCAGGTCCTCCCCAAACGGCTGGACCGGGAATGACTCCAGCGAATCGAGCACGCGCGGGTCGGCATGGCCATACTGGAGCTTGACCGCTTCCGCCAGATCGAACGGCAATCTCAGGCCGTGTGCCACATCGTTCGTCACATGCCAGCCGGCGACCGGCAACACTGCCGTATGCCAGACCGTGCCCTCAATGAAGATCGCCAGGTCGGTTGTGCCACCGCCGATATCGACCACCATCACCCCCATCTGGCGCTCGGTGGGAGTCAGGACGATATCCCCGGATGCCAGCGGATTAAGGATGAAGCGATCGACATACACCCCGGTCGATTCGACGCACTTCTGCAGATTCTGGACGGTGGAGGTGGCCGCCGTGATGATGTGCGTCTCCACTTCCAGGCGGAAGCCGTGCATGCCCAGCGGGCTGCGCACGCCTTCGTTGCCATCCAGGCTGTAGGTGCGCGGGATGACGTGCAGCACTTCGCGGTTATGCGGGATGGCGATGGCCCGTGCGTTGGCGATGGCCCGCTCAACATCATCCGCCTGCACCGCGCGCACGCCGCTGATCCCGGCCACCCCACGACTGTTAATTGACGAAATCTGGCTTCCGGCCAGGCTCACAAATGCGCGGCCGATCTCGTAGCCGCTGCTGCGCTCGGCCTTGTGTACCGAAGACGAAATCGCCGCGGTCAGGGCGGTCATGTCGGTAACCACCCCCTTCTGCATGCCGCGGCTCGGCTCCACACCAAGCCCAACGATGTGGATATCCTCTTCCCGCACTTCACCCACTATCGTGCAGACTTTGGTCGTTCCTACATCGATACCAACGACTAATTCACCCATAAATCACTGGTTACCTGCTGGCGCGGCAGGTGTTGCTGCCGCTTCCGGACCGGGTTGTTCACGTCCCCACCAGACCCTGTAATACGGCGCATTGGTATCCCCCACGTCAATCAACTCCGGGTAGACACCACGCGCCTCCAGGTCCGCCACAATCGCGTCATACACATTCAGCCGGGCCGGCATGTCCGTTCCCACGCCAAACCACGCCCGCCACCCGCGTCCATCCTGGTATCCCAGGCCCTCCACCGGATCGTAGATCACGGCCTCCAGCGCCGGCAGCAGCGTGTGCAATTGCAGCGCACCATCAACCACGTCCTGCGGGACAATCACATTGGGGCCAAGCGGGCCATCGCCCTCTTCCACCACAACGCGCAGCATCCCTTCCAGGTCCAGCCGCTGCTGCATCACCCGCCCCCGCACATCAATCCAGGTACGCACCCCGGCCTGCTCCCAGATGACCGCCGGTTCACGCTCACGGATCTCGATCTGAACACCATGCGGCGGCCAGCCCACCGTCACCTTCGCTTCCGCCACGCTTGGCGAGCGCAAGACACTCGCCCGGACGGCCTCCGGATCCACCCAGAAAAGGTGGAGGTTGACCACTTCGCTGTAAGTGAAGATCTCCTCCGCCGTCAGATAGTTCAGCCCGCCAACTTCAATGTGGTGGACGTAAAACGCGTCAGTTTGAAAGAGCAGGTAGAGCACCACGCCCAGGGTGAGCAGAATCACCGCACTCAGCATCCGGGCGGAGAGCATCAGATCAAGCTGGTCGGTCCGCCGGGCAATCATCGTCCCCGGCTCGGCAGCCATGCCGCGCGGAACATCGGGCAGCCGCCGCGCGATCGTTTCCCGCCGGCTGGCCCGCGAACGCCGCGCCGATACGCGGGGCGGCACCGG
>CAZGYW010000203.1:0-5578 GCA_964530495.1 uncultured Anaerolineae bacterium | reverse complement strand
ACCGAGTCAATCACGCTGAAGATGTACCACTGCGCGCCATCCACCAGCGGCCAGGTGAAGTCCACATTGCCATCGTCCCCGACCGTCGCCGTCACCGCGAACGCTTCGCACGATCCTTCCTCAAAGCAGGTCAGCGGCACACCATCCGGCCCGCACCCGCCGCTGCCGCCCGGCCCGCCGGACACGCAGCCCGGCACGGCGTCCAGGCAGGTGACGAGTAGCGTGATCTCCCCCGCCTGGGCGGGATCATCGGTGTAGACCGTCACCTCGTAGCGCCCGCTGAGCGGGGCCAGGATCAGGCGGTCCTCGATCGCGTCCCCGCCGCGCAGCACGGCAATCGGGACGCCCCCCTCATTCCGCACCTTGACCAGGTACGGGAAGGTGAACGGCTGCCCGGTGCTTTGATCGGCCACCAGGAAGACGGTCGGACAGTCCTGGGCGTCGAAGGCGAAGTACTGCGGCGTGGAGGCGCTGGCGACGCTCGTCGTGACCGGCTGGCCGTAGATCAGGGGAGTGGTATTCACCATTCCACGGCCCTGCAGCTCCAGCGCATATTCGCCGATGGTCCCGCCCTCAGCGGAGACCAGCAGCACGTAGATCCCGGGCTGCGGCAGGAAGAGCGCCAGCCCGGCCTCAAGGCTGTCATCGCCGAAGGGGTTGGTCGTGCCTACCCCGGCCAGTTGCCCGTCGGGCGCGACCAGATCAAGATGGGGATCGAGCGTGCCGACCCAGTTGCGGGCCGTCACCTGCACCAGGTCCCCCGCGGCGCCGGTGAAGCTGTACATGACGACAGGTGAATCGGCCAGGATGCGGCCGAAGACCTTTGACCCATAGGCCAGGGTGCCACCACCCTGGGCGCGCGAAACAGCTCTGGTTGCCGGAATGAGTGCGAGAGTGGTGAGGATCAGGACGATCAGTGCGGCCCGAATTCGACGGTGCATGGGTCTTTCCCCCCTTCGAAGGCCACCAACTTCACAGGATTTGTGAAGTATTCCACAAATTCATCATACGCTGGGATTTCCTCTTAAAGCAAGATTAGAGCGACTAAAGTACCAGAAGCATCCAGGCGTCTAGGCGTCGAAGCGTCTAAGCGGCAAGCGTCCAGGCACAAGACAGACGCTTACCTCTCATCCTTTGCGGTTCGCGTTTGTCGTTGCTGAAAGCTGATCGCTCTGTGGCCCTTGGCTGTTGGCTCTTGGCCTTTAGCCAACAGCTAACCGCCAATTGCTGGCCGCTGTTCGCTGCCCTTTCCGGACTTGCCTCCCGGTCAGGACGCGATAACCTTATCCGGCATAGGGCACGCCGGCAGATCACCGCTGATCTCCGGGCGTGTGCGCCCCACTCACGAAACGACGGAACGCTATGACGAATGCCACCGCAACCGAGCTATCCCCCGCCCAGCACGAGGGGCTGTACCGCCGCAACTTCGCGCTGTTCCTGGCAGATAGCATCTTCTTCACCGTAGCGATGGGCCTGATCAGCGCCACCACGGTCGTCCCCGATTTCATCCGCCAGCTCACCGATTCGGAAGTCCTGATCGGGTTCTCCAGCAGCATGTTCGAGGTCGGCTGGATGCTGCCCCAGCTATTTGTGGCACGCTATCTCATCAAGGTCTCCAATAAGAAGTGGTGGTTTGCCGGGCCGAATATCCCCATCCGCTTCATGATCCCGATCTTCGCGCTGATCGTGTTCCTGATCGGTCCCGACCGGCCCGACCTGATCCTGCTCGCCTTCCTGATCTGCTACGGCATCGCGGCGGTTGGGGATGGTCTGGTGGGCGTCCCGTGGGTGGACCTGGTGGGCAACAGTCTGGATAATCGCTGGCGCGCGCGGCTGATGGGCCTCTCTACCGCCATCAGCGGGGTGATCCTGCTACTCGTCGCGCCGCGCATCGGCGATCTGCTCAACAACGAAAGCCTGGCCTTCCCGAAGAACTACGCCCTGCTGTTCGGCCTGGCGGGCGGCCTCTTCATCCTGTCGATCTTCCCGCCCCTGTTCCTGCGGGAGCTGCCCAGCGGGGCGGCCAGCACCACCGTGCCGAGCTTTCGCGAGTTCATCCCGGCCCTGGGCCGGGTGCTCCGCCAGGATCGCCCGTTCACCGCGATGCTCGCCACCCGGATGCTCTCCAGCCTGTTCATGATGGCCGGGCCATTCTACATCGGCTTCGCCACGGTCCGGCTCGGCCTCTCCAGCGGGGAAGCGGTGGCCAACCTGCTGGCCATGCAGACTCTGGGCATGCTGACCGGCGCGCTGATCTACGCCTGGATGGGCAACCGCCACAACCTGCTCTACATCCGGCTGGCGCTGCTCGTGGCGGCGCTGCTGCCGATCAGCGCGCTGCTGGCCGGGCGGGTCGGCCCGATCCCGCTGTACGTGGGCTTTTTCGCGTCCGGCATGTCGCTCAGCAACCTGTTCATGAGCTACCTCAACTGGGTGATCCAGCACGTACAGCCGGAACATCGCTCGATGTACACCGGCCTGTTCAACACGGTCGCGGCGGTGACCCTGCTGCTCGCCCCCGTGATCGGCGGGACAATCGTCCAGAACATCGGCTACCAGGCCGTGTTCGTTGTCGCGCTGGCCCTGATTCTGAGTGCCCTGTTCGTGGTGACGCGCTTCATCCCGAACGGCAAGACGTCAGCGCCCATCCTCTAGCGACTCAAAAGCGGGCCGGTGTGTGCCGGCCCGCTGTCGTCATTCCTATCCGGTGCTGCCGCGCTACTCCGCGGCCTGCGGCCAAACACTCTCCAGCCGGTAGATCGCCAGGTTCACAATGCGGGCCGTCCCTTCGTAGGCGAACAACTCCAGCCCGTCCTGCGCCGGGTCCAGGAAGATCTGGGCGGTGAAGCTGCTCAGCCCGTCCGCGGTGAAAATCTCCAGCGAGGCTTCGTCCAGCAGGATATGCAGCGCGATCCGGCCGTCCTGCAGCGGGACGTGCATGTCGAACAGGCGGTTGAAGTTGGATACACCCGCCCCCGGGCGGCTGACGAATAACTGCTCTTTCGCCACATCGTAGAAAATGCGGGCGTCCCCGTCTTCCCCGGCGTGCACCTTGAAGCCCAGCGTTTCCGCCGTGCCCGGCTCGATCTCGGCCACGATCTCCAGCACCCGGCCGGTCACGTCGCCGGGGCGCCAGTCACCCTCCAGCTTCACGTCCTGCCACGTCCCCAGCGGCTCGCGCAGCGTCTCCAGCTCCGCCGCGGGGCGGTGCACCAGCCGGATGCCGTCCGGCGTCTCCGCCAGGCTCAGGTCATGCGGGACGGTCATCACCCCGCGCCAGGTCGAGGTCGGGACTTCGTTGGCGTAGATCCAGTTGTTCATCCAGCCGATGAGCACATGCCGCCCGCCCGGCGCATTGAAGAACGTCGTCCCGGCGTAGTTGTCCGGGCCATAGTCGAACCACAGCGTCTCGTCGGGGTAGCGGTCGGTGAAGGTCTGCCCGTCGAAGGAACCGACGAAGTAGCGCGTGCCGCTGCCGCCGGAGGGCGCGTCCTGGCTGACGCCGACGATCAGCACCCAGTGCGTCTCACCGTTCAGCTCCATCGCCACCAGGTCCGGCACTTCCCACACGCCGCCCCGGTAGCCGCCGGTGAACACGCTGGCCGGCTCCCAGTCCAGCAGGTTAGCGGAGGTATACAGGTGGATTTCCGGCCCGGCGGCGATGATCATCACCCAGCGGCCGGTTTCCGCATGCCAGAAGACCTTCGGGTCGCGGAAGTCGCGCGCCACGGCGGGCATGATCGGATTCTCGCTGTACTTGGTCCAGGTGCGGCCCCGGTCGGTGCTGTAGGCCACGCCCTGCGTCTGGGTGTGGTAGGAATAGACGGCGACCAGCCCACCGCCCGGCACCAGCCCGCTGGTGTTCTGTGCGTCCACCACCACGCAGCCGGAGAAGATCGTGCCCAGGTCGTCCGGGTAGAGCGCGATCGGCAGCGTTTCCCAGTGCAGCAGGTCGGGGCTGACGGCGTGCCCCCAGTGCATCGGCCCCCAGGTCGTGCTGTCCGGATGGTACTGGTAGAACAGGTGATACTCGCCCTCATAGTAAACCAGCCCGTTCGGATCGTTCAGCCAGGCCTGCGGCGCGCTGTAATGGTACTGCGGGCGGAACGGCTCCCGATACAGGGGCGGTTGTTGCAGGGAACTCATGGGTAGGACTCCTGAAAGCGCAAGGCCTGCGATCACCAGGCACAGGATCAGAACCAGCAAAACAAAGGGGCGGAACAACCTGCCATCAGTCAGCCGGGCCGAGCGCAGCGCATCCATCGTCCGTCGCCTCCCCTGAAAACAGCGTCCGCGCGCAGCAGTAGCCGCGCGCCCTGCCAGCAATACTACCACAGCCGGGGGGCACGCGGAATTGTCAGAAATCCCCGGAGTCTGTCTCCGGCAGCGCTTGCATCGCTGTAAGCGTAAAAACGGCCAACCATCAAAAATGAGGTGACTCGGCACTAAAGTGTTGTATTTCTTTCGTGACCCATTGTACAATCTCCGCCGTTTGGGGTAACTTCGCACATATCTCGCCACAAGGAGCTCGTGATGGATCTCAAAGCAATCGCTGCCCGGGTACCTGACTACGCGGTCTTCCTGACTGTGGACGAGCTGCATGAGTCCAGCCGCCGCCTCGTCCAGGAATACCCGGAAGTCGCCCGCCTGAGCGTGGTTGGTCAGACGCGCAGCGATGAGCCGATTGAGTTGCTGACCATCGGCAGCGGCGAAAAACACGCCTTCATCTTCGGCGGCCCGCATCCCAACGAGCCAATCGGCACGATGACCATCGAATTCCTCAGCCGGCTGCTGTGCGAAGATGACGCCCTGCGCGAGGAGATGGGCTACACCTGGCACTTCATCAAGTGCATCGACGTGGACGGTATGCGGCTGAACGAGGGCTGGTTCAAAGGCCCCTTCACCCCCACCAACTACGCCCGCCACTTCTTCCGCCCGGCGCCCTTCGACCAGGTGGAGTGGACCTTCCCCTTCAGCTACAAAGACTATTCATTCGATGACCCCATGCCGGAAACGCGGGCGCTGATGAAGGTCATCGACGACCTCAAGCCCACGCTGATGTTCTCCCTGCACAATGCCGGGTTCGGCGGCGTGTACTACTACGTCACCCGGCCCTGCGAGCCGCTCTACGATCTCTTCCACGAGATTCCGGGCTGGTTCGGCCTGCCGCTGGACCTGGGCGAGCCGGAAGTCAACTACGCCGTCCAGTACGCGCCGGCCATCTTCGAGATGATCAAGAACGAAGACTCCTACGATTACATGGAGCAAAACGGGATCAACGCCGCTGAGGTCATGCAGGCCGGCGGCTCCAGCGCCTCCTACGCCGGGCAGCACGGCACGTTCACCCTGGTGGTGGAGATGCCCTACTACGACGACCCGCGCGTCAACGACCAGAGCGAATCGGACATCATCCGCCGCGACGCGATCCTGCAGAGCCTTGATACGCAGGATGAGTTCGACGCCTGGATCCTGGCCCAGCTGGAAGCGGTCAAGCCCGACCTGACCCGGGAAACGCTGATCAGCCGCGCCGTGAACGCCTTCATGCAGACCGGCAAGGCGCACCGTGACGCCACCCGCG
>CAZGYW010000202.1:0-5582 GCA_964530495.1 uncultured Anaerolineae bacterium | reverse complement strand
CGGGTAGGTCTGGGTGGCGACCGGGAACGCCTCCAGCCCCAGGCGGGCCATCACCGCCGCCTCCAGCGCGGCGGCGTCCAGCGGCGTGCCTTCCAGCAGCGCGGCGTAGGAGGCGGCGGTTCCCACTGCGCCCTTGAGGCCCTTGCCCCGGATACGCAGCGCGGCCAGCGTCTCCGCGTCAGTCAGGAGGTCCTGGGCGAGCACCGCCAGCCGGTAGCCGACCGTGGTTGGCTCGGCGGGCTGGAGGTGGGTGAAGCCGATGGCGGGCAGGTCGGCGGTCGCCTCGATGCGGGCCGCCAGGGCCGCCAGCACCGCGTCCAGCCGCGCTCGGAGCAGGGCCAGCGCCTCCCGCTGGCGCAGGGCGTCGGCGTTGTCCAGCACGTCCATGCTGGTCGCGCCCAGGTGGATGATCCCGCCCCCGACCGGGCACTGCTCGGCGTAGGTGCGGATCTCGGCCATCACGTCATGGCGCAACTCTGCCTCGAATTCGGCGGCGCGGGCCAGGTCGATGTCTTCGGCGTGGGCTTGCAGGTCGGCCAGTTGCGCGGCGGTCACCAGTCCGGCGGCGTGCTGGGCTTCCGCCAGCGCCACCCACACCCGCCGCCACAACCGGCGGCGGTGATGCTCGCTCCACAGGGCGCGCATCGCGTCTGATCCGTAGCGCCAGGTGAAGGGTGAAAGATACGATTCGTGGGTAAACTCATCGGGAGTGGGCATATCCGCCTGCCTGTCTGACCGGGTCGTGCTGCCATTGTACTGGTTTCAAACAAACGGGGCACGGATTTTCACGGATTACTGCACGGATTATCACGGATTTAAAATGGATTCAAAAAACTGGGGCATGGATTCACGCGGATGTTTCACGGATGAAATACTAAAAATCCTTTGAAAAATCTGTGAGAATCCGTGCCCCAATCCGTGGAAATCCGTGCCCTGTTTTGCTCGAAAGGATGAGGAGCCATGCCGCGTATTGAGCTTCGCTACGGGTGCAACCCGCACCAGAAACCCGCCACGCTGGACATCCCGGGGGACGCCCTGCGTTTCCTGAACGGATCGGCCAGTTATATCAACATCCTGGACGCCCTCAACGCCTGGCAGCTGGTGCGCGAGCTGCGGGAAGCGACCGGAAAGCCCGCCGCCGCGTCATTCAAGCACGTCAGTCCGGCGGGCGCGGCGGTAGCCCGGCCGCTGACGGACGCCTTCGCGCGCTCGCAGTTCCTGCCGGAAGAGGCGCTTTCCCCGGTGGCCGCGGCCTATGCCCGCGCGCGGGGCGGCGACCGGATGTGCGCCTTCGGCGACGCGGCGGCGGTCAGCGACGTGGTGGATGTGGCGCTGGCCCGCCTGCTGCGGCGCGAGGTCTCCGACCTGATCATCGCCCCCGGCTACGAGCCGGAAGCGCTGGAGATCCTCAAAACTAAGAAGGACGGCAGGTATCTGATCCTGCAGATCGACCCGGCTTACGAGGCGCCGCTGCTGGAGACGCGCAACCTGTACGGCTTCGAGCTGGCTCAGCGCCGCAACGATGCGCGGGTCGACCGGGCGCTGTTCGCCAACGTGGTCACATCGAGTGCCGCCATCCCGGAAGACACCCTGGAGACGCTGATCGTCGCCACGATCGCGCTCAAGTACACGCAGTCCAACTCGGTGGGCGTGGCCTATGACGGGCAGGTGATCGGCATGGGGGCCGGGCAGCAGTCGCGCATCCACTGCACGCGCCTGGCCTGCGACAAGGCCGACAAGTGGCTGCTGCAGCAGCATCCCGCCGTGCTGGGGATGCGCTTCAAGGATGGGCTATCCCGCGTGGACAAGACCAACGCTATCGACCAGTTCCTGCTGTGGGATCAGCTTTCGGCCTCGGAGGAAGCGGCCATGCTGGAGTGCTTCACCGCCCTGCCGGAGCGCCTGGATCGGGCGGCGCGGGCGGCATGGATCGCGGGCTTCGAGGGCGTGTGCCTTAGCTCGGACGCGTTCTTCCCCTTCCGGGACAACATCGACCGCGCCAGCCGCAGCAATGTGCGCTATGTGGCCCAGCCGGGCGGCGCGCTGCGTGATGACCTGGTGATCGCGGCGGCGGAGAGCTACGGCATGACGATGGCGCTGACCGGCCTGCGCTGCTTCCAGCACTAGATGTGAGGCTTTGAGAATCGACAGGCCCGCCATTCCCGGCGGGCCTGTTTTATTGGCAGGCAGCGGTGAAGCGGGCCTTACGCGAATTCCTGGTGCGCGGTGCGAGCGATGATCTCGTCCTGCAGGGCCTGGCCCAGGTCGCAGAAGTAATCGCTGTAGCCGGCCACGCGCACGATCAGGTCGCGGTGCTGCTCCGGGTGGCGCTGGGCTTCGCGCAGCGTCTCCGCGTCCACCACGTTGAACTGGATGTGGTGGCCGTCCATCCGGAAGTAGGTGCGCACGAGCTGCACCAGGCTGTCCAGCCCGTCATCATCGGCCAGCACCTGCGGCGTGAACTTCTGGTTGAGCAGCGTCCCGCCGGTGCGGACGTGATCCATCTTGGCGACGGACTTGATCACGGCGGTCGGGCCGTGGCGGTCTGCCCCCTGGACGGGCGAGATGCCCTCCGAGAGCGGCGTCCAGGCCCGGCGGCCATCCGGCAGCGCGCCGATCACCGAGCCGAAGTACACATGGCAGGTGGTGGGCAGCAGGTCGATGCAGTAGCGCCCGCCCTTGGTGTTGGGCCGGCCGTCCACCGCGCCGAAGTACGCCTCAAACACGCGCAGCATGAGCGAGTCCGCGTAGTCATCATCGTTGCCGAACTTCGGCGTGCGGTTGACCAGCAGCAGGCGCTCGCGCTCGCCCCCTTCAAAATCCGCCGCCAGCATAGTGAGCATGGCATCCATCGTGAGCGTGCCCTGCTCGAATACATGGTACTTGAGCGCGGCCAGCGCGTCGGTCATCGTGCCCAGGCCCACGCCCTGGATGTAGGACGTGTTGTAGCGCGCGCCGCCGTCGTGGTAGTCCCTGCCGGTGGCGATGCAGTCATCGATCAGCAGGGAGAGGAAGGGCGCGGGCATGTAGGCGGCGTACAGGCGCTCGATGACGTTGTTGCCGCGAATCTTGATGTCGATGAAGTGGTTAAGCTGGCGCTCGAAGGCGCTGAACAGTTCCTCGAAGCTGGTGAAGGTGCGCGGGTCGCCGGTGGCCGGGCCAAGCCGCCGCCCGGTGCGCGGGTCGATGCCGTCATGGAGCGTGATCTCCAGCACCTTGGGCAGGTTGAAGTACCCGGTCAGGTTGTAGTTTTCCTTGCCAAAGGCCCCGGTTTCCACGCAGCCGCTGGTGCCGCCGTTACGGGCGTCCTCCACCGACTTGCCGACCCGGATCATCTCCTGGATCACGGCGTCGGTGTTGAAGACCGAGGGCTGGCCGAAGCCGGTGCGGATGATCTTCGCCGCGCGCTTGATGAAGCGGTCCGGGTTCTTCTTGCTGACCTGGATCGATGAGCTGGGCTGGAGCAGCCGCATGTCCTCGATCACGTCCAGCAGCAGGAACGAGACGTCGTTGACGCCATCCGAGCCGTCCACGCGCACGCCGCCCACGTTGATCTGGGCGAAATCGGTGTAGGTGCTGCTTTCGGCGGCGGTCACGCCGACTTTGGGCGGGGCCGGCTGGTTGTTGAACTTGATCCAGAAGCAGTGCAGCAATTCCTCCGCTGCGTCACGGGTGAGCGTTCCCTCCGCCAGCCCGCGCGCGTAGAACGGCTGGAGGTGCTGATCCAGGCGGCCGGGGTTGAAGGCGTCCCAGGGGTTCAGCTCGGTGGTCACGCCCAGGTGGACAAACCAGTACGCCTGCAGCGCCTCCCAGAAATCGCGCGGGGCGTGGGCGGGCACGTGATCGCAGACCGCGGCGATCTGCTCCAGTTCCTGCCTGCGGGCCGGGTCCGGCTCAGCGGCGGCCAGCGCGCGCGCCTTCTCGGCGTGGCGCTCGGCGAAGCGGATCATGCCCCGCGCCGCGATGCGCATGGCCTTGAGCTGCTCACCCTGCGCGTAGGCCGTGGGATCGTTCAAATAGTCGAGTGCGGCCAGCCGGTCATCAATCCGGGCAATGAAATCCAGCAGGCCGTGGTGGTAGATTTTGTCGTCCAGCACGGTGTGGCCGGGGGAGCGCTGCTCCATAAATTCGGTGAAAACACCCGCCTGGTAGGCGGCCAGCCATTCCGGGGTCATGGCGTCCAGGATCGCCTCGCGCTGGGTCTTGCCCCCCCAGAAGGGGATGATCTCCTCGGCGTAGACCTCGCGCGTTTCCGGCGCAACCCTGAACGGGATTTTCTCCCGCGTGTCGAGGATGTGCAGGTCATCCAGCGAATGGCAGCACAATTCCGGGTAGGTGGGGGTGGCCTTGGGAGAGGGGCCTTTTTCGCCCACGATCAATTCGCCGGGGTTGATGCAGACCGTCTTGTGTTCCATGAGGTAGGCGAACGATTCGGCGCGCTCCACCGGCACGGAGGTGCGGGCGGTGCGCTCGCGGTAGAAGCGCGTCATCAGGATCGCCCGCTCCGGGTCCAGGGTGGGGACGGCTGCCAGGCTCTGCTGGCGCAGCCGGGTGACGCGCTCGGTGATGGGCATGACTCAACCTCCAAGTTTGACAGGCAGCCCGGTCTGTTCCAGCGCGTGCTGGATGGCGGCCAGGTGGGCGGGCGAAGGCGGGACGGTGGGCGGCATCTGGCTCGCCCGGTCCAGACGGGCGTACTTGTCCGTTCCCATTTGATGGTACGCCAGAACATCGATGCGTTCAATGCCCGGCAGCTCGGCGGCGAAGGCCGCGAAAGCGTCCAGTGAGGCCGGGTCGTCGTTGACGCCGGGGATGAGCGGGATGCGCAGGATGATGCGGTGGCCGTGCTCGGCCAGCAGGCGCAGGTTGTGCAGAATCAGGTCGTTGGGCGCGCCGGTCACGGCGCGGTGGCGCGCGCTGTCCATCTGCTTGAGGTCGTACAGGAACAGGTCAACGTCGTTCCGGACGCGCTCCAGGGTTTCCGTTGGGGCGTGCCCGCAGGTTTCCAGCGCGGTGTGCAGGCCATTGGCTTTGCAGGCGCGCAGCAGTTCCGCCAGGAAGTCGCCCTGCAGCAGTGGCTCCCCGCCGGAGAAGGTCACGCCGCCGCCGGACTGTTCGTAGAAGACCGCGTCCTGCAGCACCTCGGCCAGCACCGCCTCGACCGTCATCTCCCGCCCGACCAGCTCGCGCGCGTCCGCGTAGCAGGCACCGACGCATGTCCCGCACTGGTTGCAGCGCTGGCGGTCGGTGACGAAGCTGCCGTTCACGCGCGCAATCGCGCCCTCCGGGCAGACTGCCGCGCACGCGCCGCAACTGATGCACAGTTCCGGCCGCAGGAGCAGCTCCGGGCCGGGGCGCTGGCTTTCCGGGTTGTGGCACCACCAGCAGCGCAGGCCGCAGCCTTTCAGAAAGACCGTGGTACGGATGCCCGGCCCGTCGTGGAGGGAGAATTTCTTGATGTCGAAGACGATGCCGCGGGTCATCAGGCTGTAGTCCGGTCTGGAGGAGCGCTATAGACCATTATTCTCCACTATTCCGGGGTCGCTGGCAAGGGTCGGGTCCGGGTGGGAATGTAAACCGCC
>CAZGYW010000201.1:3959-5584 GCA_964530495.1 uncultured Anaerolineae bacterium | reverse complement strand
TCGTTGACGATCTGGGTCGCCCCGGCCAGGCTGCCCCCGGCGGGCATGGTGTAGATGTCATAGTCGCCATCCGCATTGGAAGCGAACGCGATCTGGCTGCCGTCCGGCGACCAGGATGGATGCTGCTCGTCGGAGCCGGGCGCCTGCGAGACGTTGGTGATGCCCGTCCCGTCCGCGTTCATGGTGTAGATCTCCCAGTCGCCGGTAGCGCTGGAAGCGAAGGCGATCCGGCCGGCAGCGGCCGGCGCGCCCACGTTGAGCGTGATGGTGCCGGTATCGATCGCCGGAGTGCTATCCTGCACCTGCCAGGTGAAGGAGGTGGTGCCATAGAAGCCCGCAGGCGGGGTGTAGTACCACACCAGCGGGTTCGTCCCGTCCTGGTTCAGCGTGCCCTGCGGCGGCGCGGTGATACTCACCGTGTAGGGCGCGACGCCGTTCTGGACCTGGAGCGTGATCTGGAAGTCCGTGGCGTTGAACGGCACGCTGATCGTCGCGTCACTGGCTGTGACCGTCGCCACATTGATGCGCACCACGGCCACATCCGCCAGGCCGTTGAAGTCCGTCACCAGGTAGGTGAAGGTGTCGTCCCCCACAAAGCCGGGGTTCGGCGTGTAGCGCACGGTTGTCTGGTCGATGATGGCCAGCGAGCCGTTGGCGGGGTTGCTGTTGATCAGGAAGATGTAGGGTGGCGTGCCGTTGACCGCCGCCAGCGTGACCGTGATTGGCGTGTTGTAGGGCGTGGTGACGTTGAGGTCCTGCCCGCGGAAGGCCAGCGGATTCGTCCCGCCGGACTGGGCCAGCGCGGTGGCCGTCAGGGCGTTGGTGGCGGCGGCGGCTGCCGTGGCGTTGAGGGCGTTCACATCGCACTCGGAAATATTGAGCACCCGGGGATCGCTGGTCGTCCACTTGCCCCAGTTATCGGCCATGGAGAGCCAGTAAGCCACCTGCCCCGGCTGGTCGAACGGGCCAAGCTCGGCGGTGTACAGGTTGTCCCCCGCGTTGACCATGTCTATCACCTGGCCCGCCCCGCCATTGTAGACGTAGTTCAGGCGCAGCGTGTAGAGGCCGACGCTGGAATTGATGTTGGCGGTCAGGGTCGTGGTGGTGGGCACGCAGCGCGGGTCGCGGGGCGTGACCAGGCCGGGCACATCCGGCGCCACGGCTAAGACCACCGGCGCGGGCTGGTCCTGGGTAGGCGTCCAGGTCGCCGGCCGGGTCGCCGTCGGGGTATCGGACGGCGTATAGGTCAGGCTGGGGGTGTAGGTCAGGCTGGGCGTATACGTCATGGACGGGGTGTACGTCCCGATGATGAAGTACGGCGTCCAGGTCGGGCTGGAGGTGTAGGTGACGGACGGCGTCAGCGTGATGGACGGGGTGACGACCGGCGTGAACGTGGGCGGGACAGGAATCACCGTGTCCGTCGCCGTGGGGAGAACGGCCACCTCCGGGATCTCCGGTGGGATGGGGGTGGGCGTCGGCTGGCAGGCCGCCGCGATCACGAGCACCACCATAAGGACAAGGGGCCATCTGCGCGTAAACGCCCGGTGGTTCATGCGCTCACCTTCCACGGGATACAGCTACCGATGATAACTATGGGAATGATACCACAATCGCAAAAACCGGCC
>CAZGYW010000201.1:1359-3859 GCA_964530495.1 uncultured Anaerolineae bacterium | reverse complement strand
TCCGCCAGGTGGAGCGTGTAGCCGCCCGCCGTGGCGTTGCCCCACGCCCGCGCCTGGAGGACGTAGCGGCCATCCGCAGGCAGCGCGAAGCCGTTGATCAGGCTGTTGGGCGCGCCGCCCTCATCATCGCTGGCGGCCAGCAGCGTCCCATCGGCAGCCAGCAGCTCCAGCACCGGGTCGAGCGCCGCACCGGAATCGGCATCCATCCGGGCGCTGATCACCTGCCCGGCCCGCCCCTCGAACCACCAGCGGGCGATCTGCCCGGCAGCGGTCAATTCCGCCCGGGCAGTCTCACCGGGGAGGATGGGCGTACTCTCCGCCAGCGTCTCCGCGCGGCGGCTGGTGGCGCGCAGGGTATACGCGCCCGCCCCCCGGTTGCCATACGAACGCGCGACCAGCGTATACTCGCCCGGCGCGGTCAGCCGTACGGCGGTCAGGGCCGCGTCGCGTTCTCCGATCTCAACATCGTCATTGAAGGCCAGCAGGCGGCCCGCCGGGTCAAAGAGGACGAGCACCGGGTCAAGCCCCTCCTCCCGGGCCTCCATCCAAACGCTGATCGCGTCTTCGCCGGCGCTGGTGAAGGTGTAGGTATGCGGCACGCCGGGCTGCAGCGTCGCCTCCAGCGGCGCGCCAAAGGCCAGCTCGCCATCCTGAGCGGCGGCGGCTCCCGGCCAGAGTGCCAGCAGCAGCGCGGCGACAATCCAGAGCGTGTTCCGAATCATGCGGCCCTATTCCCTGAACAGCAGGATGCGGTAGGAGCCGTAGCTGCCCGACCGGAAGCTGGAGGCCACAATGGTGTAGGTGCCGTCCTGCGGCAGCGGGACGCGCACGATGCGCGCATCCAGCGAGCCGGAGCCCGGCGCGTCGTCGTTGGTGGCGACGGTGCTGCCGTCCGGAGCCAGCAACTGCAGGTAGGAGTCCAGGGACACGCCCTTCATGATGACCGTAACCACGTCCCCGCGCTGCCCCTCGAACGTCCACACGTCTTCCTGCCCGGCGAAGGTCAGCGCCCCGCTCAGGCCCTGGCCATAGGCGAGCTGGCCGCCCACACTGGCGCCCGCCTCCACCCGGTTGACCAGCAGGCTGAAGGTCACCAGGTCATTCTCCACCGCCAGCACGCGGAAGCGGTACTCCCCCGGCACGCGCAGGAACAGGCTCGGCAGGTAAATGACCGGCACGGCGCGGCTGTATTCCACCAGCACCTGCCGCCCGCCAATCGGCTCGTACAGCTCCAGGTACAGATTGTGCGCCGGATCGGCGGCCTCCAGCAGCAACTCGATCACCAGCGGCGCATCAACCTGCAGGCGGTACATATCCCCGCCAATGCTGGGCCGCACGCTGCTGATCAACGGCTCGCCCGGCGTGATCACATGCTGGACCGGCGTCGGCGAGGGGCCGGGCGTGGGCGGCAGCCGGGTGGGGGTAGGTGTGGCCCCCGCGCTGACCGACAGGTTGTAGTTCCCGGTAGAGCCGTCCTGCCCGCTGGCCTGAAAGGTGTACAGGCCGCCGACCGGCAGGCTGAGGTTGAGGATGCGGGCGTTCAGGCCGGTGCCCCCGTCATCGTCACTGGCCAGCGGCGCGCCATCCGGCCCGATGACTTCCAGGAAGGGGTCCAGGCGGCTGCCGGGGCCGGTCGTCTCCATGCGGGCGGTCACGATATCCCCGGCGCGGGCTTCCAACCGCCAGAGGTCCACCTGCCCGGCGCTGTTGATCGCCCCGGAGCGCAGTTGGCCAATTCCGATCGGGCCGCCGCCCGGCTCCGGCGTGGGTGTGGGTGTTGGGGAGGGGATCGGCGTGCCGATGCTCATTTGCAGCGAATAGCTGCCCGTGCTGGCGCGGTTGAAGCCCACCGCAACCACCGTGTATTCGCCATCCCGGGGCAGTACGACGTTGTCAAGCTGGCTGTCCACCCCGCTGCCGCCGTCGTCATTGGCCACCAGCAGCGTCCCGTCCGGCCCGTAGAGCTCCAGGTAACTGTCCAGGCTGCCACCGGGCAGGGCCTCCATGCGGACGGTGACAGCCTGCCCGGCCTGCGCCACAAAGGTGTAGCGGTGCTCCTCCCCCTGGCGCAGCAGGACATTGCTGAGCAGGGCCTCCGGCGTGACCGCCAGCGTCGCGGTACCCCGGATCGGCGTGCCGGGCGCGGCCGCCTCGGTCGGGGCGAACGCGGTCGCCGCCAGATCCAGCGGGGACGCGCCGCAGCCGGCCATGGCCAGCGTCGCCAGCCCGATCAGCAGTACCATCGCCAGTTGTCGCGCCATTCCGCCTGCACTCCTGCTCGCCGGTCGTGTGCGCCCTATTGTAACGGACGCGGGCCGGGCCGGACAGCGCTCGGCAGAGGCAGGAGACAAAGTGGCAGGAGGCAAGCAAAGGCATCCGGGGGGCGGTAGGGCGCGGCATGCCCCAATTGGCTGGTTACACACCGGAAAAAACAGGGGACGGATTCACGCGGATAGAACAAATGGCATCAAGCCTTATCCGTGAAAATCCGTGTTGCATC
>CAZGYW010000201.1:0-1259 GCA_964530495.1 uncultured Anaerolineae bacterium | reverse complement strand
TCGTGCTCGCCCTGCTGGTGATCCTCGTGGCCCTGCGCCGGCGCGCCTGGCAGCGCCGTGTGACCTGGCCCGGCGCGCGGGAGTGGGCCTTCCTCGGCCTGATCCTGGCCCTGTTCGCCGTGCCCGCCCTGATCCTGCCTGTCCCGCTGGATACCGACGCGCAGGGCTTCGGCTACCTGGCCCTGATGCTGCGCGAGTCCGGCTCGCTGACCACGCTGGCGCCCTTCCACCCGGAGATCGAGTACCTCTATTCGCCCGGCTTCCCGACACTGGCGGCTTACCTGAGCGCGCGGCTGGGGCTGGCCCTGCACACGATCCAGTTCGGCGCGGCGGCGGTGCTGGCCGCGCTGTTCGTGGCCGTGCTACGCGACTTCGGGATTGAGGCCGCGGACGCCCTGGACCCCGGCACGGGTGAGCGCCCCGCCGGGCACACCAGCGCAACCCTGGCGCTGATGGCGATCCTGGGCACCGGGCTGTTCACCGCCTTCATGGACTCGCACTACACGACGATCATGGCCCTGGTCTTCGGGCTGGCCTTCCTGCTCTTTGTGATCCGTTACCTGCGCGGGGGAAGCCGGGGGGATGCGCTGGCGGCGGCAGTGACGCTGGCCGCCGTCCCGCTGACCCACCCCGATACCACGATCATCCTGGTGCTGGGCTACGTGCCCTGGCTGGTCACAATCTGGCTCTCGCGGGAGCGCCCGCCGCTGCGCCGCTGGCTGGGAATGGCGGTCTTCATCCCGCTGGCCGCCCTGATCATCACCCTGCCCTGGATCGGGCGCATCCTGCCCCTGCTGGGCAGCGACATCGCTTCCCCGTTCGAGATCGACCCCAACCACTGGCGCACGCTGGTCTTCATGCACAGCGGCCTGATCGTGCTGCCGGCGCTCGGCGGGGCGCTGATCGCGCTCCGGCGGCGGGCGGCGCTGGACATGCTGATGCTCGGCTGGCTGCTGCTGGTCATCGACTTCAGCACCACCGGCCTGCTGGAGCGGGTGACGGCCGGCCTGCTCGACCCGCTGCTCAAGTACGATTACCCGTTCAGCATCGCCTGGCACGGGCCGATCATCCCCTACGCCTACCTGAGCGCGTCCGCCGTCCTGTGGCTGGCCGGGCGGATCGGGTGGGGGCGCGTCCATGCCCGGCTGAACCGGCTGGCGTGGCCCGCCCTGGCGTTAGCAGCGCTCGGACTCGTCCTGGGCGCCATCTTCGCCGGGAACGCGCGCGACCTGAGCAAAGGCCGGATCGGCTTCTTCGGC
>CAZGYW010000200.1:0-5607 GCA_964530495.1 uncultured Anaerolineae bacterium | reverse complement strand
GATAATGAGCGGTGACTGGAGTTCAGACGTGTGCTCTTCCGATCTTCGCTGACCGGATGGAAATAACCAGCCCGGGTGGGCTGCCCGGCCCGGTGACAGTGGATAACATCGTGGAGGAGCGCTTCTCCCGCAACCCGATTGTGGTCCAGGTGCTATCCGACCTGGGGTTTATCGAACGGCTGGGCTATGGCATCGACCGGGTGATCGCCCTGATGAAAAGCCAGGGATTGCCCGCGCCGATCTTTGCAGAGACGGCGGGCGGGGTGCGGGTGACGCTGCGCAACAGCCAGCCACCGGAGGAACCGGCGGAGGTGCGCCTCCCCGCATCCGTATTTGAGGGCCAGTACCGGGGCATGGAAATCAATCCGCGCCAGGAGTATGCCCTGGACTTCCTGATCAACCGCGGCAACCCGCGTATCACCAACAAGGACCTGCAGGAACTGTGTCCGGATGTGCATGCCGAAACGCTCCGCCGTGATTTCGCCGACCTGGTTGCCAAGAGCATTCTGGTCAAAATGGGCGAGAAGCGCGGCTCCTACTACGTGCTCAAGAAGTAGCGATCGTGCCGCCTTTTCCCGCCGATGAAGTGAACTGAAGAGAACGCGATGCGTTTATTGATTGATTTGCGAATTGCGCCCGGCGCCGCGCTGCCGGGCAGACTGCTGGTGTTGTGCCTGCTGGTGATCGTACTGGCCGGGTGTGGTGGGGTGGCGCCGACACCAACCGCTACGCCGACGGTTACACCGACCTGGACGCCGACGGCCACTCCCACCCGGACGCCGACCCCAACCGTATCGCCCACACCCAGCGCCACGCCGACGGCTACGCTGACGCCCAGCATCACACCGACGGCCAGCGATACCCCGCTGCCGAGCGCCACGCCCTGGCCGACCCTGGCCCTGGGCGGCGACAACTGGACGCTGGTTGAGTTGCCGGCGCCGCTGAGCAGCGCGCTCAGCGACCCGTGGGTGTCTTTCGTGAATATCAATGACCGCGATGGGGTGGGCGATCCGCGCACGCCCCAGCCGGAGACCAATGTCGAGACGGTCTACCTGATGAATCCGCGCACCGGCCAGCGGGTACCGGTTCTTAACCTGCCGGCCAGCACGGATGACCGTGTCTACTGGGCGCCAACCGGCGAGCGGCTGGCGTACTTCGTGGGCGATCCGGCTACACCGGCCCTCAACGGGCTGTACGTGCTCGACCTGACGATTGGCTTCAGTTCGCGCCTGCTGCGCATGGAGTCGCTCAGCCAGCGCGGCTTCCTTAGCCCGCCACAGTGGTCGCCGGATGGGGCACAACTGGCCATCGCCGCGACGACCGAGTATGACATCGACATCTACGTCATGAATGCGGACGGTACCGATCTGCGTGTGATCGCGCCGTCAGGTGGCTACGATCTGTGGCCGCAGTGGTCACCGGACGGGCGTTACCTGGCCTTTGTCTCTGACCGCGCAGAGTGCCCGAGCTGGCGGCCTGGCGATGGCTGTTTTGAGGCTGCGCCCAATGGACCGGCAGGAGGGCACCTTTACCTGTTGGACCTGGCCGAGGAGGCTGGTGAGCCCCGGCGGATCAGCGAGACAGTACTGACCGAGCCGCCGACCTGGATCAACGCGCGTCTGATCGGTTTCGCGAGTGGCAGTTTGGCCCTGGGCGATGATTTTCGCACCTTATGGCAGGTGAGCGTTCCCGGCGGGGCGCCGCAGCAGGTGACGCACCCGGATCGCGCGGATGTCGCCTACTACCTGGCGGAGCGCTGGCGGCCGGCGGGGGATCGCGTGTTCTTCCAGCGGGCGGGTCAGACGACCGACCTGGCGCTCATGGACAGCCGCGGTCAGGAGCTGGCCAGCACCGATCGCTTCAATTTCGCCCGGTTTGCGCTGACGGCAGCCTGGTCGCCGGATGGGTCGCGGATCGCGCTGGGCGGGCGCAACGGCCAGTGTCCGTACGGACTGGTGGTGCTGACGGATGGCCTGGAGATCATCTCCGCCGCCAACCCGCCGCCAACTGTCTGCGATCCGGTGTTCTCACCGGATGGTACCTGGATCGCGTACTCCGGCATCAATCCGCGGATCGATGGCCGGCTGGACCTGTACGTGGCCAATCCCAGCGGGTACAGCGCCGTCAACCTGACGGCTGACCTGCGCGGGCAAATCCGGGTGCTGGGCTGGGTAGGCGGCGTGCCGGCTGAATAATGTGCGCCTGGCAGCGGTGGAACGCTGGATGGCCGCCCCTGGCAGGTAAGGAGAGACAACCCGATGCGAATTCCGGCTGTGTTAACTGTGCTGGCGGCGCTTGTGGCGCTGGCGCTCATGATCTTTCTCGGCGCGCAGCTTCTGCAGCCTCCGCTGCCGTTGATTGTCACCGCCGCGTTTGATGCCGAGCAGATCACGCCCAATGCGGATGGTCAGGACGATCTCACGACCTTCCGGTATGAGCTGGCCCGCGCGGCAACGGTGACGCTCAGCTTTGCGGATGCGGCCGGTAACGTGTTTGTGTTCCGGGATGCCCAGCCGCGCGTGGCCGAGGAGTACAGCGTGCTGTTCAGCGGGATTGTGGATGGCTTCCTCCTGCCGGGCGAGACGTTCCAGAGCACGCTGGAGAAGCGGATGCTGCCGGGCGGAGTCTACACCTGGACGCTGAAAGCCGTGGCAGACGATGGCGAAGAGATGAGCGCCTCCGGCGAATTGACAATCGCCGATGCGGACGCCACCGTCCCCGAACTCTCCGGGTTCACCCTGTCTCCGCTGACGTTCTCCCCCAACCAGGATGGCATTGACGACCGGGTGACGATCTACACATACCTGGAGAAGGAAGCGACCCTGACCATGTTCCTGCTGAACGAACAGGGCGGGCGCGAGTACATCACGGCGGTCAGTGGCGAGCTGGACTATGGCAAGGCCGGGCTGCACGAGTTTGACTATGACGGCGGCATTGACGCCGGCGAGGAACCGCCGCCGGACGGTGAATACACGGTTGTGGTGCTGGCGGAAGACGCCGTTGGGCAGCGGACGCGCCGGGAGGCCAGGCTGACGATTGAGAACGGCGGCTATCCCTATGCCGCGATCTATCCGCAGCCCACAGGTACGACGGTGTTCTACGATACGCTGCCGTATGATGAGGCTTACCGTACCGAACTCGACAGTCCCGGCCAGTTGATCGCCATCCCTGAAGGGATCGAGTCCTCCATTTCATCCAGCGAGGTTGTGATCCAGGGGGATATGCTGATCTTCCGGCTCACCGTTTCCAACGATGGCTCGGTGGGCCTGCGGACGAGCGGCCCGCCGCCGGGGACGGTTTACGATCAGGATCAGCGGGCCAGCGGGATTGGCTGGTACGATCAGTCCGGCGCCTGGCGCATCGGGCTGGAGTGCGACACGGTCAAGAGCAGCTACCCCTGGCGCTGGGCAATCGGCTCTGCTTCCGATCTGGAGGCGGTGGAGTATGGTGGCGAGACGTACTACTATCTTCCGCCGGGAGCCCATGCGACCGTGTGGGGTGGGGTGCGCCTGACCGAGATTCTGCCGCAGCGCAATCCGCAGCCATGCTGGGTTGGGCTGATCCACGAGGATGTCGCGGTGGTGCAATCCAATGTGGATCGGCGCTGGGTGGAGATTCAGGTTGGTCCGGAGCCGCGTGGTGAGGACTGACCCGGGCGTGCTCCCGAAGTGTGTTTGCCGGCCGATTGGAATGGCTGTACCATACCCGCAGCACCTGTTTGTATTGCCCGAGGATAGCCCATGACACGCCGGATTCCTGCTCTGTGGATTGCGCTTGTAGGGATTGGTCTGGCCGGGGTGCTGCTGGCGGCCTGTACTTCCGCCACGCCAACGCCGCCGCCGCTGCCCACCGCCACGGCAACCCCGCGCTCGATTCCGCTGCCGGAGGTGGCGACGAGCGTGCCACCCGCCTCGGCTGACCGTCCGTTGACTGTGCTGCTGGTGCGACAGGTGGCAGACGCCAGCCAGGATGATGCCGACGCGATCGCGGCCCGGGTGGTGGCCCTGACCGACCTGAACGTGACCTTTGAACTGGTGGACAGCGCCGCCGAAGTGCTGCCGCTGTTGTGCGGCGCGGAGCCGGTGGCTGCCTGGCTGGACGGCATCGCATTTGCGGCCGTGGATGCCCGCGGCTGTGTCGATCCCGCGCTGCGCGTCCAGCAGGGGCGGCAGACGGGATTTGCAGCCGATTTATTGATGGCCGCAGAGGGCGCGGGTGATGACTCTGCGACACCAGACCCGGCCCAGCTTGCCGGTCAGACATTATGCCGGATCAGCAGCACGGATCGCATTAGCTGGCTGGTGGCCGGGCTGCTGCTGCAGGCGGAAGGCATCAATCCCCTTTACGATCTGAAAACCGTCGATGTGGAAGATTTCGACGCGCTGGTTGAGGCGATCTACGACGAGGAGTGCCAGGCCGGGGTTGTGCCCGCCGGCTACCTGCGCGCCGGTCTGGGAGATGCCGTTGCGGCGCTGGAAGGTCTGCGCGAGCGGGTTGTTGTGGCGGCCCAGTCACCGGAGATTCCGTTCAGCGTGCTGGTCTATCCGCCCACCGTCCCGCTGCATGTGCGCATCCCGCTCACAGATGGTTTCATGCAGATGGCCGCAGATTCCGGCGACGGGGCGCTGCTGGCCCGTGCGCTCGGTCAGGACAGCCTGGAGCGCGTGGAAGATTCGGACTTTGAAGCATTGCGCGCTCTTCTGGCTGACACCGGGCTGGATTTCGCCGCGCTGGGAGAGTAGGCGTGGATCTGGCGCTGGTCATTGTCTCCTGGAACGTCCGTGACCTGGTTCTGGACGCCATTCAAAGCGCGCTGGATGATGTGCAGCGCCACGGCCCGCAGACCGAGATCTGGGTGGTGGACAACGCCTCCGCCGATGGCACAGCGGAGGCGATCCGCGACCGCTTCCCGCAGGTGGGTCTGATCGCCAGTCCGCGCAACCTGGGCTTCGGGGCCGGGAACAATGCGGCCCTCCGGGAGATCGGTTTCGGCGCCGGGCGTCCCCTCGCTGAACTGCCACGAGCGGTGTTCCTGCTCAATCCCGATACGCTCGTGCAGCCGGAAGCGATCCCCACGCTCTTTGACGCCCTGTTTGCTACGCCCCGGGTGGGGATGGTGGGGGCGCGCCTGGCCTACGGGGATGGCGCATTCCAGCACAGTGCCTTCGGCTTTCCCGGTCTCTGGCAGACGTGGATCGATTTGCTCCCTGCGCCCGGCCGGTTGTACGAGTCGCGGCTGAATGGCCGCTACCCGCGCGCGCTGTATGACGGTGCGCGACCCTTTGCCGTGGACCATGTGCTGGGCGCGACAATGATGCTCCGCCGGGAGGTGATCGAGCAGGTGGGCATGTTCGACGAACGGTTCTTCATGTACTGCGAGGAGATCGACTGGGCGCTGCGCATCCGGCGGGCGGGCTGGGAGATTCTATGCGTACCGCAGGCGCGGGTCACCCATCTGGAAGGGCGCAGCACCGCGCAGGTGCGGCCGGAGAGCATCGTCAATCTGTGGCGCAGCCGTTTTCAGTTGTACGCCAGGCACTACTCAGCGCTGAAGGTGGCGGCCATCCGGGGGGTGGTGCGACTGGGCATGGCCCGTAAGATCCGGGC
>CAZGYW010000199.1:0-5619 GCA_964530495.1 uncultured Anaerolineae bacterium | reverse complement strand
GACTGGAGTTCAGACGTGTGCTCTTCCGATCTCAACCCCGCCCGGTATCCCCCTGCGTTACCTGACTATGTGCGGTTCGCTGAATCGACCAGCGTTCAGGAAATTCTCATCTGAATATGGTCATTTATAATACAAAACCAATACAAAACATGTACAATATGCGCAATGTCAAGTGGAGGCCATACATGACCCACGTATCAGACTCATCAGGCAAGGCATACCCCAGCGCAGCAACGGCCTCGAACAGCTTTGCCCGATGTCTGCTGTCAACCCAATCAATTACAACACTCCCGCCTGAACAGCTCGCAGACTCTGGTGGCAGACTGCCGGATATCCGCTTTTCGTCTGGTCCATTACTGCGGGCTGCTGGCTTCCCGCGCTCTATCAGGATGATTGCACATGACCACTAAAAGATATGACATGAAGACGTTCCAGGGCGACCTGCTCGGCGGGCTGATTGCCGCCATCGTGGCACTGCCGCTGGCGCTGGCTTTCGGCGTCCAATCCGGGCTTGGCGCAGCCGCCGGTCTGTATGGGGCGATTGCCTCAGGCATTCTGGCCGCGCTACTGGGCGGAACGGCGACACAGGTTACCGGCCCCACCGGCCCCATGACCGTCGTCTCAGCTTCCGTCGTGGCCATCGCGGTTGGGCGCGCAGGCAACACGGAGAATGCCCTGGGGATTATCCTCCTCACGTTCTTCCTGGGCGGCGCGTTCCAGGTTCTGTTTGGCATCCTCGGCATTGCCAAGTACGTCAAGTACTTTCCCTACCCGGTGATCTCCGGCTTCATGAGCGGAGTCGGGCTGATCATCGTCATCCTTCAGATCTGGCCGTTCCTGGGCGTCAGCTCACCCGGCTCAACCATCGAAGTCTTCACACGGATTGGCGAGGCACTGGCGAACATCAACTGGACAGCGGTCGGGCTTGGCACGCTGACGATGCTCATCTTCTACCTCTTCCCGCGCGTGTCCAGGATCATCCCCAGCGCCCTGGTCGCGCTCCTGGTGGGGACGGTCACCGCGGTCCTGCTCCAGCTGGATGTGCCGGTCATCGGCAACATTCCCTCCGGCCTGCCTGCGCTACAGATAGGTGAGATGCTCACCGTCAGCCCTGCAGACTACCTGATCGTCGTCGAATTCGCGCTCATCCTGGCGATGCTCGGCTCGATTGACTCGCTCCTCACCTCGGTGATCGCGGACAATATCACCAAGACAAAGCATAACAGCAACCGGGAGCTGATCGGGCAGGGCATCGGCAACATGGCCGCTGCCCTGATCGGCGGCATCCCCGGCGCCGGGGCGACCAAAGGCACGGTCGTAAACATCAATGCGGGCGGCAGGACGCGGCTCTCCGGCACGCTGCACGGATTGTTTCTGCTAATTGTCCTGCTCGGCGCAGGGCAGTACGCAGCATTCGTGCCGCTGAGCGTGCTGGCCGGCATCCTCATCCCGATCGGCCTGGGAATCGTGGACTACAAAGGTTTCCGTAACCTCCGCCACGTGCCCCGCGCCGATGCGGTGGTGCTGATTGCCGTCCTCTTCATCACAATCTTTGGCGGTCTGATCGAGGCGGTCGGCATTGGCATCGTGCTGGCCAGTGTGCTGTATATGAAGCAGTCCAGCGACCTGGCAGAAGCGCGCAGCTCGCTTGCCCCCATCAACCTGCCCGGTGAGCAGCCGGAGGATGATGAGACGACGCTGGCCGTCACGCCGGGCAGCAAAGTCTACGTCAAGCATCCGTATGGCCCGCTGTTCTTCGGGTTCAGCTCGCGCTTCCAGGAGATGATTCAATCCCTGGACGCCGGTACTGACGCCCTGATCATCCGCATGGATCAGGTCCCGTACATTGATCAATCCGGGCTGTACGCGATGGAAGAGGTGATTCTCAGCCTGGGGCGCAGCAGGATCACGGTCCTGCTGACCGAGGTCAATCCACAGCCGCTGGACATGCTGCGCCGGATCGACATTGTACCCGCGCTCATCCCTGAAACGCAGATTTTTGAAACGTTTGAGGCGGGTGTGGCATGGGTTAAGGCCAACCTGGCCGATACGCGCCTGTCTACTAAACAAACCGAAAGCCGCGCGGTTGCTGATGCCGCCGTGCGTTAGTGAAGTGAGTTTACTCTGGAGGTGTAACAATGCAGACACAGAATCAGGCTTCACAGGCCGCCCTGACTCCCGCTGACGCCCTGGCGATGCTCAAAGAAGGCAACGCGCGTTTTGTCGCCAACCGCCGGGCAGCCCGCGACCTGCCCCGGCAGGTCCAGTTGACAGGCGATGGTCAGTATCCGTTCGCCATTGTGCTCGGCTGCGTGGACTCCCGTGTTTCGCCGGAATTGATCTTTGACCAGGGAATCGGCGATATCTTCAGCGCCCGGATCGCGGGTAACTTCATCAATGAAGACATCCTCGGCAGCATGGAGTTCGCTACCAGGGTCGCTGGCGCCAGACTGATCCTTGTGCTGGGGCATTCGAAATGCGGCGCAATCATGGGCGCCGTAGACAACGTGGAACTGGGCAATCTGACCGGGATGCTGAGCAAGCTCAAGCCCGCCGTTGACCGGGTTTCTGCGCCGGCGGAAGCGCGCACGTCGCAGAACGCAGCGTTTGTCCAGCAGGTCGCCGAGATGAATGTTGAGTTGACGGTGGAAGCCATCCAGCGCCAGAGCCCGGTGCTCAGCGAGATGCTCGCCAAAGGCGAGATCATGGTTGCCGGGGCTATGTACGATGTGGAAACCGGCGTGGTCACGTTTCTCTAACCGGCACCGGACAGCGCAGCAGTCCGTCTGAAAATGAAGACCGGCCAATCGGCCGGTCTTTTGTGATCGCTTCCAACCCGGTGCTCGGTGCTGGTTTTACTGCCCCGCGCTCACGCTCAGGCGGAACTGCGCGGGCGCGGAGTCCAGCGGCGCGCCGCTCATCTCGTATACCCCACCCGTTCGCACATTGAACAGGTACAGGCCGTCCGCCGGCAGGGTGACGTCAAAGCGCACCGCGCCGCGTACCGCGCTGTTGGCGCTGAGCACGTAGCCCAGGCCGGAAACACCCGGCTGCCCGGCCTGCGGGTTCGGCCCCTGCAGGTCAAAGGCGGGGGTGTACGCGCCATCCAGCCCTTCCAGCGTGATCGTCACCGCCTGCCCGGCCAGGCCCTCGAAGCGGTAGACCATCGGGGCGCTCATTTCCGCCAGGCCGGTGACTGCCTCGCCCAGCTGGAGCAGCGGCGCCTGCGTTTCGCTCAGCGCCAGGGTGAACCGGGCCGTGCTGCCCGGCAGCGCCGTGCTGCCCGCCTGCGGGTCGAACATGCGGACGGTGATGATGTACTCACCGCTGACATCCAGCACCAGCGGATCGAGCGTGAAGCTGGTGGTCGGCTCGCCGGAGTACGCCCCGTAGGCCGAATTCCCGCTGCCCACATAGCCCCCGTTCGGGCCGAGGACCTGCACGTCGATGGCCAGCCCGCCCTCAGCGTGGCTGCCTTCCAGGCGCAGGACCTGCCCGCGCGCGCCGGAGAAGCCATAGTGGATCACGGGCGTGGCGTCATCCAGCGCCGCGCTGACCGCCTGGCCCACGCTCAACGGCTGGGCGGCAATCGCGCGCAGGGTCACCGCCACACGCACTGAGCCTTCCACCGGCAGCGCCGGGCCGGTTTCCTGGCGCACCAGGGTGATGAGGTACTCCTGCCCGGCGTCCAGACGCAGCGGGGAGAGCAGCACCGGGCTGCCATCAGGATTGCCCATGCTCTGGCTGATGAATAAGCCCGCGCCGTCGCGAATGCTGATGCCGTAGGAGATGTCGCCTTCCTGCGCGCGCGTTTCAAGCTCGTACAGGCTGGTCGCGTCTGCGGCGGCAAAGGTCATGAACGCGAAGGGCTGGGCGGCGTTTACCTCAACCGTGACGCCTTCGCCGGGCGTCAGGGCCAGGGGTTCCACCCGCTTGAGCAGCAGGGTATACGGGCCGGCACTGCCGCCCATCGCCTGGCCGAAGCGGGTGGCGCGGACGGTGTACGTGCCCGACTGCGGCAGGGTGTACGGCCCCAGCAGCGAATTCAGATTGCCGCCGGTGTCATCATCCGTCATTGCCGTGCTGCCGTCCGGCAGGAGCAACTCCAGAAAGCTGTCTACCCCGGCGACATCCGCGGTCATGCTGACCGTGATCACGTCACCGGCTGTACCTTCGAAGATGTAGAGCGCTTCAGGGGTATCGGTGGTGATTTCACCCTGAACGGGGACGTCAAAACCCAGCGCGCGGGGTTCCCCCTGCGCTGCGACCGTCAGCGCCGCGACCAGAGTCAGCAGCGCCATGCCAACGACAATGATCCAACGTGCCTGCTTAGCCATCATGCTTACAAAGCTCCCCTCTTGCTGGTGTACATCAGTGCAGTTTCCGCGCGTGCGGGCAGAATCCCCGAACGCGCAAGGCTAATCATACACGTCCACTTACCGGCGTGCAGGACTGGCGCGCTACCGCTTCCCTACGGGCGGCCTACGCTGAGTGCAGCGGACGGACGCTTCCCTGCCGCAGCCCGGATGCGGTATAGTCGTGGTGGCCGGCGGGACGCGGGCCGGAGCACCGCCGCACCCCTCCCGCCGCACCCGGCGCCTCACCCACACCGAAAGACTGATGCTGATGACCGTCCCGCTGGCCGCGTTGCTGGCCGCGTTCCTGATCGGGTTGTCCAAAGGGGGCCTGTCCGGCGGGCTGGGCGGGCTGGTCGTGCCCCTGCTCAGCACCACGATGCCGGTTCCCAGCGCGGTCGGGCTGGCCCTGCCGCTGCTGATGCTGGGCGATGTGTTCGCGCTGCGGGCCTACTGGAAGCGCTGGGAGTGGCGCTACCTGCGCCTGCTGCTGCCCGCGGCGGCGCTGGGCGTGCTGCTGGGCGTGGCCCTGCTGACCACGCTCTCCGATACGGCGCTGCGCCGGACGCTGGGCGCCTTCACGCTGATCGCCGTGCTCTACAAACTGGGCAGCGACCGCCTCTCCGCCCTGCGCTACAGCCCCCGGCACTGGCATGGCCGCCTGGCAGGCGGCGCAGCCGGATTCGCCTCCGCGCTGGCCAATGCCGGCGGCCCGCCGCTGACGATCTACCTGCTGCTGCAGCACGTCCCCACCCTGGTCTACCTGGGTACGCATACTCTGTTCTTCGCCCTGCTCAACCTCTTCAAGCTACCCTTTTTCCTCGGCGCGAACGTGATCGATGCCGGCCAACTCCTGCGCCTGGCCTGGGTGCTGCCCGTCATCCCGGCCGGCGTGTGGCTGGGCAAGCGGCTGCTTACGCGCCTGAACCAGCGCACGTTCGAGTACGTGATGCTGGCCCTGCTGGCCTATTCCGGCCTCACGCTGCTGCTGGGCTGATGGCGGGGAACGGCCGGCGTCCAGGCGGCAAGCGTCCAGGCGTCCAGGCGAAAGACAGGGCGCTCTGATCAGGCTGGTAGAGCCCCTTTGAGTGGGCTTCCCAAACGCCCAGTCAGAGGTCTTGAATCCCTGGTAACCGTTGCTGGGCTGCGACCGCGCCAGGCTCAAAGCCTGCCGCTGGCCCTCAAAAAAGCGCACTCAAGGCGCTCTGGTCGGGCTGGCAGAGCCCCATTGAGTGGGCTTTTGTAAGGCCATAGCCGAGGGTTT
>CAZGYW010000198.1:0-5633 GCA_964530495.1 uncultured Anaerolineae bacterium | reverse complement strand
ATGGCCTGTACAATCGCCTCTACAACGCGCAGCGCCGGTTGCAGACCCTGCCGGTATAGAAACAAATAGGGCACGGGAAAAAGCACAGGGCACGGATTCACGCGGATTGAGCACTGATTTTCACGGATTTAAGAGCAGATCGAAATGTTTGCTTCACCCGCGAGAATCTGTGCCCCTGTTGAGAGCAAGAGGGGAATTACAGTGCTGACTATTGAGCCATTTGACTACAGCCTGGCGGCCTACGAGGCGATCATGGTCGTGGATGCCGCTGTGTTCGACGAGGCGCCTGTTCCGGTGGAGGAGTGGCAGCACGGCGACCGCACCCGCAACCCGGCGTACCCCTTCCAGCGCGATCTGATCCGGCGGGATGGGACGATCATCGGTTTCGGGGAATGCGGCCAGCGCCAGTGGGCCTTTCACCCGCACAAGGTGGATATGCGCGTCTTCGTTGACCCTGCCCGGGACGCCCCGGACATTCGCCCGGCCTACCTGGAGCACGTCCTCAACCGCTTCCGTGACCTCGACCTGATCGCGGTGACCTCCGGCATGCTGGAGGATAAACCGGAGGCCATGCGCTTTTTCGCGGAGTACGGCTTTGAGGAAGTCGCCCGCGACGCCATCTCTGCGCTGGATGTGAGCGCGTTCCGCGCGGAGGCGTTCGCGGCGGTGGCGGACCGGGTGCGCGCCGCCGGGATTCGCATCCTGTCGCTGGCGGAGCTGGCGGGCGAGGACCCGGAGTGGCAGCCCAGGCTCTTTGACCTGGAACTGGCAATCAGCCGGGATATTCCCACCACCGGGGAGAAGCACGCTCACACCTTTGAGACCTGGCAGCAGATGCGCCTGAACGGGCCTGCCTTTGACCCGGCGGGCTGGTTCGTGGCACTGGATGGCGCGCAGTATGTCGGGGAGAGCCAGGGGAACATCAACCCCATCGCCCCGGGCCATTTCGAGAACGGGGTGACCGGCGTGCGGCGGGAGTACCGGCGGCGCGGGATCGCGACGGCGCTCAAGGTGCGGCTGATCACATACGCGCAGCAGCACGGGGTGACCCGGATCACGACCAACAATGATGCGCGCAACCCGATGTTCCAGCTCAATCTGGCGCTCG
Source organism: uncultured Anaerolineae bacterium (assembly GCA_964530495.1). Lineage (GTDB taxonomy): Bacteria > Chloroflexota > Anaerolineae > Aggregatilineales > Ch27 > CAZGYW01. The sequence continues at coordinate 4,525 of CAZGYW010000198.1, read as the reverse complement.
GCTTTCAGGCGGAGCCGGCCTGGGTGCGTGTGGAAAAATCCCTGCTGTAGCGCATCTGAAAAACGGGGCACGGACTCAAAAGGCAGGGCACGGATTTCCGCGGATACACCACGGATCTTCACGGATAAAGCCAAAGGCGATTGAAAGGCATTGGGCACGGATTCTCACGGATGGAACACTGATTTTCACGGATAGAGCGTTTGATCATTTGGCTTCTGAAAATCCGTGAGAATCCGTGCTGACTCCGTGAAAATCCGTGCCCCATGTTTTTCAAATGAGCGTCCTATTGTTGTTCCCCGTGGGCCAGGAAGTCCGCCACGACCTGCCGGAACGCCTCCGGCTGCGCGTCATGCACCGCGTGGCCGCAGTCGAACAACTCCAGCCGGCCGTGCCCGGCCCGCGCCAGGTAGCGCTCCGCGTACTCGGCCGGGTTGAGCCGGTCCTGGCGGCCGAGCAGCATCAGCAGCGGGGCGGTGATCCGGTCCGCCGTGCTCAGGCTCACGTCACCACCCTCCACATCGATCATGTGCAGCGCGGCATCGATCCAGCGCTGAGCGAGCGCCTCGCCATCCAGGATGCCGTGCAGCGTCATCTGGGTAGGCGTGGGCGAGAGGTGCTCCAGGTAGCCCGGCGCGGTGACGACCCGCCGCACCAGCGGGCCGAAGTAGCCTACCGCGCCCCAGGCGATCACGGCCTGGGGGCGTTCGGGGGCCATCCCCGCCGCCAGCAGCACGATCTCGCCGCCGTCGGAGTAGCCCAGCAGGATCGCCCGCGGGAGGTTCAGCGCGTCCATGAAGGCCAGCAGGTCACCGGCATCGCGCCGGTAGAAGTCCGGAGGGAAGTCGCGCGGTTTGGGGCGGGACTGGCCGTAGCCGCGCATGCTCGGCCCCAGCACGCGGTACTCCGCTGCCAGCCAGTCGATCACGGCGCCGAGGTGCGTCCGGGCGGTGCCCAGCATCCCGTGCACGGCGATCACGACCGGTTTGTCGCCGCCCTGCGGATCGGTGTCCACATATTCCAGACGCGCGCCCGTGGCGATGTCAATGTAGGGCATGGGTGCTCTCCAGGTGAGTCAGGTGCTGGTGGGTTGCAGGGCAGTAGCTAAACCTTATGCCCCGCCCGCCGCGCCAGCGCGCCGAGCGCCAGCAGCGGCACGGTCAGCAGCGCCAGCGGCGCAGCGATCAGACCCAGCTCGTCCGCCAGCGTGCTCTGCGGGGAGGGGCGGCCCTGCAGCCGGGCCAGCAGCGCGTCAACGGTGTTGCCGTACAGGTTGCCAATCGTGATCATGCGGATGTAAGCCAGGATCGCCGCCGCTTTTTCCGCACCGTAGTAGTCCACTACGCGCTGCCAGGCGGTTGGGTCAGGATTGTCACGGCTTTCGGCATAGTGCTGGGCAAAGGCCAGGGCCACCGCTTCCTCCTCCGGGAACTGCCCGATCTCCTGCGCCATCAGCGCCTGCAACTCCTCCGGGCGGACGCCCGCCGCCAGCGCGGCCCGCGTGTGCCCGTAATTGCACCAGCGGCAGCCGTTGACCTGCGTCACCGCCAGCATGATCTTCTCCGCAAAGCGGCGGTCGACCAGCCCCTCCCGGCGCGCGGCACGCAGGTCATCCCGGTGCGCGGCGACCTCCCGCATGAGCTTCATCAGAAGGGCCGGGGTTGCGGTACGTTTGTTGAATGGCTGCGTGCTCATGGGGTTCGCTCCGTCGCGGGTTGCGCTCACAGGCGCTGCCGCAGAGTGTACCGCGCGCGCCGGGGGCCGGCCAGCAGACGCCCGCTCTGGCGAGCCGGATGGGGGGACTGCAGGGCGATTTCAGGAAAGCGTAAAACGCTATAGAATAAACTTTCGATGAACTTCCGCTTCCGGGTCAGGATCAACCGATGATGGGTAACGCGCTTCCCGACGATCTGCGGCACCTGGCGGAACAGGCCCCGGTCGGCATGGCGGTGCTGGATCAGGAGGGCCGCATCCGGCAGCACAACGCCGCCTTTGCCGGCCTGGTCAACCGTGACCCGGCAGCCCTTGACGGGCGGCGGTTCACGGCGCTGCTCCATCCCGACGACCGCGCCGCGTTTGACAACCTGGCGCAGGCGGCCCTGGCAGGCCATGAGACCGGCGCCCGGCTGGAAATCCGCTGCCTGAACGCCGGAGGGGAGCCGGTCTGGGTGCGCGCCGCCTGCTCGCCCGGTCACAGGCCGGGGGAAACGCCGCGCGCCTTCCTGTACGTGGACGATTGCGCCATTCACAAGGGCCTGGAACAGGACATCACCCGGATTGTTGCCGCCCAGCAGGCTTTCCGGCGTTCCCAGCAGTTGCTGCAACTGGTGATGGATACGATCCCCACCCGGGTGTTCTGGAAAGATCGCGAGCTGACCTTTCTGGGCTGCAACCAGGCGTTTGCCCGTGATGCGGGGCTGCCCGATCCGGCGGCCATCGTGGGCCTGACCGATTTCGATTTGCCCTGGCAAGATCAGGCGGAGCGCTACCGCCGGGATGACCGGCGCGTGCTGGAGACCGGCGAGCCGCTCGCCATGATTGAGGAGCCGCAGCAGCGGCGGGATGGCAGCCGCTACTGGCTGGTCACCACCAAGCTCCCCCTGCGCGATGCGGACGGCAGCATCATGGGCGTGCTGGGCACTTACGAGGACATCACGGATCGCCGCCAGGCGGAGGCTGCCCTGCGCAGCAGCGAGGATCGCTACCGCCGCCTGTTCGAAGAGGTGCCGATCTCGCTCTGGGAGGAAGATTACTCACACGCGCGGCAGATCATCGAGGGTCTGCGTCCGGAGGATCGCCAGGACCTGGATGCCTACCTGCGCGCCAACCCGGACGTGTTGCGGCGCTGCATCGCCAGCGTGCAGATTCTGGACGTCAACCGCCATACCCTGAATATGTACGGTGCCACCAGCAAACAGGACTTCCTCGGCTCCCTGCTGGATGTTCTTCCGGAAGCGGAGTGTGACTCGCTGCGGCAGGAGCTGGTGGCCCTGGCCGGCGGTCAGCAGGAAATCACGCTGGAAACCCGCCGGATCATCAACCACAGGCCCAGGTTCCTGGCGGTGGCGGTCACGGTGGCCCCCGGCTATGAAGAGACCTGGGGCCGGGTGCTTGTTTCCCTGACGGATATCACCCGCCTCAAGCAGGCGGAGGCCGCCGAACACGAGCAGCGCACCCTGGCCGAAGCCCTGCGCGCCACCTCCGCGGCGCTGGTCAGCTCCCTGGACCCCGAAGTGGTGCTCAACCGCATCCTGGACACCCTGGACCGCGTGGTGCCTCATGACGCCGCCAACATCGGCCTGATCGAAGGCGATAGCGTGCGCATCCACAACTTTCGCGGTTATGGCGACCTGCGCAGCCTGGAGTTGAACGACCTGCACCTGCCGCTGGAGTGGCCGAGCTTCCACCAGATGATCGTCACCGGCGAGCCGTGCCTGGTCAGTGACGTGACCAGCCACAGCCTGCCCTGGGTCCTGACACCGGAGACAGGCTGGGTGAGATCCTACATTGGCGTGCCGATCAAAGCGCATGGCCAGGTGGTGGGCTTCCTGAACCTGGATAGCGAGCGCCCCGGCTTCTTCACCCAGGATCACCTGGAACGGCTGCAGGCCTTTGCCGATCAGGCCGCGATCGCCATCGAGAATGCCCAGCTTTACGACGAGATCCGGCGCCATGCCGCCGACCTGCAGCGCCGGGTGGAGCTGCGGACGGCCGAGCTTGAACACGAGCGCGCGCAGTTGCAGGCCATCCTGGACGCCATGGGCGAAGGCGTGGTCTACTCGGAGGATCGCGCCGTGCGCTACGTCAATAACCAGATGCTCGACCTGCTGGGCCACCATCCCGGCAGCCTGACGGGCAGCATCGACCAGCTGCTGGCCGGGGCGATGACCGTCGACCGCGGCCTGTTGGCCGACGATGCCCGCCTGCACGACTTCCTGGCGCGGCGGCGCATCTGGCGCGGGGATGCCCGCCTGACCCGCAGTGACGGCTCCAGCTTCGAGGCTAACCTGACCATCACGCTGGTGGGTGATCCGGCGGATAGCCCGGTCGCCATGGTGACGGTGGTGCGCGATGTCAGCGCGGAACGCGCCCTCCAGGCCCAGAAGGATCGCTTCATCGCCAACGCCTCCCACGAGCTGCGGACGCCGATTGCCAACATGAAGATGCGCCTCTACCTGCTGGACAAGCAGCCGGAGAAGCGCGCCGAGCACCTGCAGGTCCTGCATTATGTTAGCGACCGGATGGAAGCCCTGGTGGAGGAACTGCTGGATATCAGCCGGTTTGAGCGGGGCGTGATCACCCTGGATCGCCGGGTGGCCGAACTGCAGGCGCTGATCGAGAACGTCATCGCTGTGGAAGGTGCGAGTGCCGCCCAGAAGAACCTGACCCTGGCCCGGCACCTGCCGGAGGAGCCGCTCCATGCGTTCATCGACCCCAAACGGATGACCCAGGTGCTCAGTAACCTGGTGGCCAACGCGTTCAACTACACGCGCAGTGGCGGGCAGGTGACGATCCGGCTGGCGCAGGA
>CAZGYW010000197.1:0-5670 GCA_964530495.1 uncultured Anaerolineae bacterium | reverse complement strand
CAGCGCCCCCTTACGCGATTTCCACGCGCACAGCGTCTTCGCCGTAGATTTCTTTGAAACGCTTCTCATCGATCTCGTCCGGCAGGCCATCAAACATCACTTTGCCATCTTTGAGGGCGATGATCCGGTCAGCATAAGCGCGCGCCAGGCTCAGGAAGTGCAGGCTGCACAGCACGGTCAGGCCGTCTTCCTTGTTGAGCAACTCCAGGTACTTCATCACAGAATGGGAGGTGGCCGGGTCCAGGCTGGCGACCGGCTCGTCGGCCAGCATCAGCTCCGGCTCCTGCATCAGCGCGCGCGCGATCCCGACGCGCTGCTGCTGCCCGCCGCTCAGCTCGTCCGCACGGATGTTGGCCTTTTCCGGAATCCCCACCCGCGCCAGCTTTTCCAGCGCCTTCTCCCGCTCCGCCCGTGGAAAGAAATTGACGAAGCTCCACAGCGGGTTCACATACCCCAGCCGCCCGGAAAGCACATTGGTCAGCACCGTGGAGCGCTTGACCAGGTTGAACTGCTGGAAGATCATGCCAATCCGGCGCCGGATGTGGCGCAATTCTTCATCGGTGGCGGCGGTGATGTTAAGGTCGTTCCAGATGATGCGGCCCGCCGTGGGATCGATCAGGCGGTTGATGCAGCGCAGCAGCGTGGATTTCCCGGAGCCACTCAGCCCGATGATGACCACAAACTGGCCGTCCGGAACCTCAAAGCTCACGTCATCCAGCGCCCTCACGCCGTTGTCGTACACTTTCGTAAGATGTTCGATTTTGAGCATCGGACTCTCCGGCAGGATAAAGACGCGGGCAGAGGAACTTTCTCCCCTGCCCGCTGAGTATACCGTCTATTTCATGCGTGACGGAAGGTGATTACCCCTCGCCAAACACGTCGGCTTCGGTCAGGCCCAGGATTTCGAACTGGAGCCGCACGGAGTCAAAGACCGAGTCGTCAACCGCGGCCAGGCCCGTCCAGCTATAGGACGTGGAGAGCGCGGTCGCATCCCAGGCTTCCTTGTTCTCAGCCAACGCGAACAGCGCTTCCATGATCGCCTGGCGCACGTCCTCCGGGAAGTCGGGGCCGAAGCTCATCGTGTCGTTCGGGATTGCTTCGCTGATGGCCAGAATGCGGACCTGGTCAACCACATCCGGCGCGGTCTCGCGGGCGGCGCGGCGGGCATCCATGATCCGGATATCGCCCACATACAGCTCGCCATCATCGCCGATGTACGACTCATCGACCGTCAGATCGTACGGCTCAGGCAGGTCCTTAACCGACCACTGGGCATGGCCTTCGGGCATCATGGGCGGGCTAAAGTACACGGTACCGAAGTCTACTTCGCCGTTGTACACGGCCAGGATCGTCTGCGGATGGCCGCCGGTAGCGACTTCAGAGCCGATCTCAACGCCGGCCGCCGTCAGTTCGACGGAAGGCGCGATGTAGCCGGAGGTCGAGCCGGGGTCGCCATAGCCCCAGGTCTTGCCCGCCAGGTCGCCAAAGGTGTAGATCGGGGCATCACGGCGCACCATGTAAGCGGCCCAGTAGAACGGCCAACCATTGCGCACGGCTGCTGCCGTAACCTCAACACCGCAGCGGTTGTTGGCAATGATGTATCCCGCTGCCGGGATGAACCCCAGCGTGCGGTCGGGCGCGGCGCACATCGCTTCGATGGTGGCGGCGTATGAGGTTGGCACATAGACCTTGAATTCATAGCCGGTCGCTTCCTTGAGCGCCTGGGCCAGGACTTCACCACCCTCGACAATCACCTGGGCTTCACCGGAGGGCACAAAGTACACCTCGATCGGGTTATCCACGGTCCCGATGCCACCCTGGGCGGAGACTGCCGGCACCAGGGCCAGCACAAACGCGCTCGCCAAAAGAATGGACAGCAGTTTCTTCATGAATCTCTTCTCCTCAGACTAGTCAGGCCGGTAACGCGCCAACACCAGCGCACCCTCATTTTAGAGCACAAACCGCCCACCGGCAAACGGCGGAACAAAACCCCTGCCCGGAGATCGGCTGGTGGTCACCGGTGGGATTTTGCGAAATCACCCGAATCATCGAATAATGGAGGCGGTCGAATGGCGTATTAGCCAGAAGGAACGCAAGCATGATGGACCAGGCGCACCTTGAAGCAGCCTTCGGGTTTTCACAATCGGACCTGGACGCTAACCGGGCTGAAACACTCAGCGAGCGCCAGCGCGCGCTGCTGGGCAGCCAGGTTCGGCATGTGACCCTGATCATGGTGCTCTACCTGGCAGGGGTGATCCTGGTGCCGGTTGGCTCCCTGCTCTACTTTGGCGCGCAGGGCAACCTGCCGATGGTGGGTCTGAGCCTCTTCCTGCTGGTCGTCCTGCCCCTGCTGGCCTTCTGGCTGGCCAATGACGAACGCGCGCGGTGGCAAACCGACCTCCGCCAGGGCGTGGCCGCCAGCGTCTACGGCCCGGCCCGCCTCACGGACATCACGCCCCGGCGCAGCCGTGAAATCGCCCGCCGGCGCTATACCCTGACCATCGGGACCGAGGCCTTCGCGATCAACAAGGCCCAGCGGGAAGCGCTTACCCCGGGGGAAACCTACTGCGTCTACTACGCGCCGCGCAGCCGCCTGATTCTGGCGGTGGAGCAGCCGTCAGCGGGCTAACCGCCGGCCAGCACCCACTGCACCACCCGCGGCGTAATGGTCACCTCGATCAGGGCCGCCAGTACCAGCAAGGGCAGCACCACGCCGAACCCAATCTTGACCACATCCGCCAGCGCCGCGAGGAGCATCTCGCCCAGTGACGTTCCGACCGGCGGGCGGTCCGTGACCACCGCGCCCATCCGCAGGGCCGCCGCCGTCGCCAGGAAGATCGCAGGAATCTCCACCAGGCTGTGCGGGATCACCGCGGCAAAGAATAGCGCCGGCGTCAGGCCCAGCGCGCCGAACTGGGCCAGCGCCCAGCCCAAAATGCCGAACGGCACGATGGCCAGCACCACGGCCATCACCCCGAAGCTGACCGCGGCCAGAATCGTCGCCGCCAGCAGCACCCGCCCGTTCTGCCAGACGGCCAGCAGCACCGTGCCGGGTTGCGCACCCATCTCGAACAACTGGCTCAAATTGGTGGCCATCTCCTCCTGTGAGAGAGCCATTTGCGGCGGGATACGCAAATCGGTGAACGTCCCGATTGCCCACCCGGCCAGCGCCGCCATGACCAGCGCCAGCAGCACAACCAGCGCCGGTTGGCGCAGCCGGCGCACCGCCGGGAAGACCGTCCGCCGGTACCAGCCCACCACCCCACCACCCGGCTCCCCGCGCAGGTAACGCCAGAAGGTGCGGCCGATCCAGCGCAGGCTGAGCACGTCCAGCGAGCTGGCCAGCAGCTCCTCCCGGTTGAAGATGTGCGTGCCGATCCGCAGGAACAACGCGGTGGCAATCAACAGCCCCGCCAGAATCACCCACAGCGCGAAGATGCCGCGCGGCGACTCGGCATCCGGAGCGCCGAACATCACAAAGCTCTCCAGGATGATCAGGAGCGACACCGGCACGATGATGAAGCTGGCCAGCAGGTTGGCGGCGCGCGTGGAGGTTGTCTGGCTGGAGATAACCACGGCGCCGGTCACCATCACCAGCGCCTGGGCGGTGGTCAGCAGGATGATCTGGACGATCAGCATCGGCTGGGGCCGCCAGGCCAGCTCGCCAAAGAGCAGGCTGCCCAGGTAAATGCCCATGCCTACATAGCTGGCTGCCAGGGGCGGGATCATCGCTGCCAGCGTCTTGCCGATGTACAGCTCCAGGTTGGTCAGCGGGGTGGCGAGCAACGGTTCCAGGCTGCGGCGCTCCTTCTCTCCCACGAACATCTCCAGCGCGATCACGAGCGAGAGTGAGATCGGGAAGAAGCCCACGATCATCAGCAGGAAGGGGATTGTCCGCTCGCCGATCAGCTCCGCGCCATACTGGGTCACGAAGTTGAGCATCAGGTTGGCGCCAAACTGCGACAACGCGGGGAAACCCAGCGTCAGGATCAGGATGGGGGCCATGATCCGCCAGTCGCGGAAGCTGTCCGTCACCTCGCGCCGGGTGATGACCAGCGCGTTACGCAGCGTCGTCATCCAGCCCACGGCCGCTGATGCCCCCGGGCGCGCCTGGGCGTCAGTCAACAGGGTTGTCGGCATGGTGCTGACCGCCCTTCTCGTCTTCCTGAACAATGCGCAGGTACACCGCCTCCAGCGTTTCCTGGAGCGAACTGAGCGTGACCACGTCCACCCCCCGGGCGGCCAGCCAGCGCACGACCTGCGGGTTGGTCACTTCCGGCTCAGCGGCCTGGTAGCGCAGCCAGCGATCGCCCCGCTCTACCACCGGCACCAGCTGGCTCAATTCGTCCGCCAGACCGTTGAGGGACTCGCGCACGCGCAATTCCATCACCGGCACGCCCACAAAGGCCCGCGCCAGCTCCTCAAACGTGCCATCCGCGATCACCCGCCCCTGGCGCAGAATGGCGATCCGATCCGCCAGAAGCTGGGCTTCCAGCAGGTTGTGGGTCGTCACAATGAACGTGCGCTCGTCGCGGCGCATCTCCAGGATGGCGTCCCGCACCAGCTTGGCGCTCTGGGGATCCATCGCGCTGGTCGGCTCATCGAGGAGCAGGACTGGCGGGTCGTGCAGCATGGCCCGCACCAGGGCCAGCTTCTGTTTCATACCCTTGGAATATTCGCCCAGCCGCCGGTCAAGCGCATCCTCCAACCCGAAGCGCTCCATCAGCCGGCGCGCGCGCCCCTGACGATCGGACGCCGGCAGGTGGTACAGCCGGGCGAAGAAGTCCAGGTACTCGAGGGCTTTCATCCGTTCGTACAGACCATGCTGCTCGGTCAGGACGCCAACGTTGGCCCGCACCTCCACCGGGTGGGTGGTCACGTCGTAGCCCGCGATGCGCGCCCAGCCGGCAGTTGGCGTCAGGATCGAGGTCAGCATGCGCACGGTGGTGGTTTTACCCGCGCCGTTAGGGCCGAGCACGGCCAGCACCGTCCCGGCCTCTACCCTCAGGGAAAGGTTATCCACCGCCCTGAAGTCGCCAAAGTCCTTGGTCAGCGCGTGCGCTTCAATCATCACCGCGTGAGTGGCCATCGCTCCGCCATTATCCTCTGAATGCCGCCGCCGGATACTGTATTGTAGCGCCGCCAGGGGCGGGAACCGTATGGGCCGCTGGCACTATCCAGACAGCGCGGCGGGGCGTGCAGTTGAACGCACGCCCCGCCTGACAAGACTGATTTGCCTGCCGGGCTAACGGCCGCCACTGGCGAAGGATTCTTCGCCAGGGTTGGCGCCGTACGGCACACTGGCAGAGGCGCGCCAGCGCCGCCACAGGAGCAGGCCCAGCGCCCCCAGCCCGGCCACCAGGGACGTCACCTGGGAGACGTTAATGCTGCTCACCAGCGTCACGTCCACCCGCAGGAATTCGAGCAGGAAGCGGATGACAGCGTAGGAAATCACGTACAGCAGCAGGAAATCGCCGGGGCGGAAGCGCTTGCGGTAGTGCAGCCACAGGAAGAGCAGCACCACGAAAGTCAGCGCATTCCACAGCGATTCGTACAGGAAGATCGGATGGAAGCGGGTGTCGGCCGGGTAGGTCAGCATGTCCTGGTAAGGGCCGACCCGCGCGATCCGGTCGATGGTGAGACCCCAGGGCAGGGTCGTGGGATGGCCGT
>CAZGYW010000196.1:0-5702 GCA_964530495.1 uncultured Anaerolineae bacterium | reverse complement strand
GACGGGGGTGGCGCGGCAAGCCGCGCGGCGGAGATGCGGCGGGCGCTCGCCGGGGCATCTGCAGCCTGGAGATGCTGGCGCTGGGGTTGGGACCGAGGCGAAGTTCGGCTTGACTCGTGAGGCGGGACGAGTCATAATATAAATAATAATCAATCTATGACACGGATGCACAAAGGGGGTGAGCGCGTATAAGCCACGCTGCGCTCCTGCACCGGTTGGCCAACCGGCAACAGCTCGACTCCGACGACCTCGAAGTAAGCCACGATGACCTGGTTCCTTGGGTGGAGAATCGCTTCCAGCTGAAACTCACCCGAGTCACCCAGGGCCTCACGGACCCGGAAATCTGGCAGTTGGTGGCACATGTGGATGCCACCTGGTGGACCGATGAAGACGCCGACCAGCGCTCCGATATGTCGCGGACGGTGGTCAAGGAAGCCGACACGGCGGTGTTCGAAGGCCACCGCCAGGACGATGGCAGGGCAGGGGGACGGTTGCTGTTCGTCACCTGGCAGACGACCCCGCTGACGCACGCCATCTTCTGGAAAGCCAAAGGAAGGCGACTCAAAGCCCTCATCGCGGACCTGTAGTCCCTGCCCGGTCGCCAGGCACCGCTGCTGTTCACTTCAAGACATCAGCCCGGTCGGTTTTGACACACCCTGCCTACGTCATCTTATGTTCGGCTCCGGCAACCCACGACCTGGAGAGTGGGGGAGTGGGGAGTGGAGGACGAAGCGCTCGTAATCCGTCACGGGGATGATGGCGACGGTGGGGAGCCCGGCGCGCTCGACGATGAAGTGCTGGCGGTCCCGGCACACCCGGCGCAGGAGGGCGCCGAAATGATTCTGTGCGGCGGTGGCGGTGATGATGATGGGGGCGATCCGGTGTGGGGCGGCCATGTCAATACGAGTCCAGCCACAGTTCCCAGGTGTTGGTCTCCGGGTGATACGCGCCCTGGAGGGCGAGGTTCTCGGGGAGGATGCGGCCCTGCTGCCAGTCGCCGTTCCGCGCCACGCCGAAGAAGGCGGAGACGGACACATCAGGGCCATCCGCGCGCAGCTCAATCCAGCCGCCGGCGGTGAGCTCGTCGTCGAGCAGGTGCCCGGCGACGAAGGTATGTTCTTCCGCGTACTCGACCTCGGTCGCGTCCGGGTCGTCGAGGGTGCCCTGAGTGATGCTGGTCGGCTCGAGCGGATAGGGGAACGCCGCGAGGGCCTGATCGAAGAGTGGCTGGAGTGAGGTGTGCTTCACAGTAATGTATTAGTTAATATTCTATAACGTTGGACAAACCGAGTCAAGAGGCAGAATCAAGTGCGACCGCTGTGCATCGTCCGGGTGTCTGGCGCCTGGACTATCCAAAAGTTGCGGGATTGGTCGCTGGCAATTCGAAACGCCGCCCCTCCCATTCTCTGTCATATAATGATTATTACAAAAGGGTTGTATCATCAAGATAGTTCGCCAGACTCCCAGGGCCTGATGTGCCCGCGCCGCTTGCCGACTGCATGCTGTCATCCTCCCCGGCTCTTGTCGTCCATCTTCTGAATACACGTTGGATAGCGGCTCTGGAGGTTGACCATGCCTGACAATCAAGACTCGTTCGACAAAGTATTCGGCGAGGCAGCGGGTTGCGCGGTTGCTGCCGTCGTCGGTCTTATCGTCGGTATACTGGCGGGACGTGCGCAGCAGAAACGTCTGGAGGATACCAGGCTCAGATTTCCCGAACATCTGGAGAGTGACTACGATGTGGTGCCAGCGGTCGTGACGCCACCGCCTCCGCCAGATACAAGACCCTGGTATGTTCAATTAGCGCGTCTTCTGATTTTCTTCGGGGGGTATTCAGCGTTCTTCCTTGGGTTGTTCGGGATTGCCGGATTTGCATCGGGTAACAACCAGGGCGTGTGCGCAGGTGCAGTGAGCTTTGTGGCGGCAGTGTGCCTGGGATACGGCGTAGTGTGGCTGTGGAATACCGAGAAACGGTATCCGCGACCGGACTTGAGACGGCCACCGCCAGACCCGGCACCCGCACCTGTTATTCCGCCACTGGATCTGACCCGAGCTCAGATGTACACCATCACCCTGCCCAAGTCCTTTGACTGGCAGCCGCAGCTGGCGGGGCGCTTCATGGAACATATTTTGCACAAAATTGCGCGTCTTACCTTTCAGATTGTGGCGGAGCAGGGGCAACTCCGCTGGCGGATAGTGGACCTGCGGCGTGGACTCGATCCCGGTGTCATTCGGCAGGCGGTCAATGACTTCTATCCGGAGGCACACATCGAGGTTGGACCGGTCCCCAGGCGGTCCTTCACGAGTCCGTTCTACCGCTACACCATGGCCTTCCAGCAGGTCGCAGAGCCCTTATTTCCTATAGTCTACGTCGAGACTTTCACGCAGGCTGACCCACTGGTACATCTGGCTCAGGAGATGAGTATGGTCGGTCCCGGTGAGCGGGTCATTTTCACCTTGTTTGTGGCCGACCGAGCCACCTTTGTGTACGACCAGCTAGAACAACTGCTGACCGTCAAACAGACGAAGTATCCCTTCCGCTTGCTGTCACCACAAGGCTGGGTGGAAGCCGGTTTTGAGATGACGTCGCAGCAAGACCAGCTCGAGCCGGTGTACGGGCCGGAGCTCGAGCAGGTGGTGATGACGAAGCTGACCAACCTGGTTTATCAGTGTCTGCTGCTCATGCAGGTCGAGGCGCCCACCTTGGAGCGGGTCAAAGACCTGGCGCGGCTCGACACTCACCTGTTGGCGTTCAAGAACCTGCCGTATAACGGCCTGGCGGAATTCGACCAGCCGTGGCCGGAGAGCATCGAGACCATCGACACACCGGACCGGGACTGGGCGACGAGCACGTTTGGGCTGCTGGACAGCTGGCTCACCAATACGAGCCGTAGATGGCAGCGGTTTCGCCTGCTGCTCGACAGCCGGGAGGCGGCGGCGCTGTGGCACCTGCCGCACCAGGAGTTCACGGCGTCGACCATCACCTGGACCCGCAAGCGCGTCCAGGTGCCGTCGGTCATGCGCGGCTGGCGGGAGGGAGTCTTCCTGGGCGCCAACTTCTATGGCGGCCAGATGGAACCGGTGTGCCTGCCGCACGAGGACCGCGCAACGCACATCAACATCCTGGGCAAGACTGGCGTGGGCAAGAGCACGCTGCTGCACCACCTGATTTTCCAGGACATCCACCACAACCGGGGCGTGGCCGTGGTCGACCCGCACGGGCGGCTGGTGCGGGATATCCTGCAGACGAGCATCCCGCCGGGGCGGGAAGACGATGTCGTGGTCCTGGATCTAGCGAATGAGGAATATCCGCCACCGCTGAATCCGATGGGCGGCGCGCACAGCCGGGCGGCGGTGACGCGCATCATCAGCATCCTGGACAAGGTGTACGGTGGCTGGGAGAACGCACCGCGCATGGCCAACGCGCTGAGCAGCGCCCTGATGACCTTGCACACCGAGCCTCATGCGACGGTGCGCGATGTGGCGCGCCTGTTCCTGGAAGAGGGGTATCGGGCGCGCCTGCTGGGCGAGATTGATGATGAGATCGCCGCCGAGTTCTGGGAACATGAGTACGAGAACTTCTCGGAAGGCCAGCAGCAGCAGATCCGCGACCCAGTCGTCTACCGGATGCGGACGTTCTACGGCAACCGGGACCTGTATCCGGTGGTGTGCCACCCGGATACGCTGGACTTCGGCCAGCTGATGCGCGAGGGGCGTGTTATTCTGCTGTCGCTGGGGATGGACGAGGAGCGCATCCCGGAGCGCGAGCGTAACCTTCTGGGCGCGATGCTGGTGTCGCAGCTGCAGATGGCGGCGATGGGTGGCGCGAAGACGAACGGGCAGTTCTACCTGTATATCGACGAGGTACAGAACTTCGTGACGAGCGCGCTGGGCGAGGTGTTCTCCGAGGCGCGCAAGTTCGGCCTGTCGCTGGTGGTGGCCAACCAGTATCTCAAGCAGCTGGCGGGGGAGACGCTCGACGCGATGATGGGCAACGTGGGGGCGATGGTGACCTTCCAGTGTGGGCTGGAGGATGGGCGGGCGCTGTCGCCGTACCTGCGACCGGGCTTCGAGACCGAGGACCTGGTCAATCTGGACAAGTACCAGGCGGCGGTCAAGCTGCGTTTCCGGGGCGAGACGCAGCCGGCGTTCAGCCTGATGGGGCTCGCGCCGCTGGAGAAGCCGCCGGATGCCGAGGAGCGGGAGCGACGCATTCGCGCGCGGTCCATCGAGTTGTACACGCCCAAGACGCGCGAGGAGGTCATGGCGTGGCTGAACGCGCGCTACCCGCGCAAGGGCCGGAATGGGCGGGTTCAGGACGCGCCCGACATCTACGAGGGGTAGGTGCTAGACTGAAGGATGATGGAGGAGAACCGCAGGCGCCGCCGGCGCGACCGGCGAGACCCCCAGCCACCGCCCATGCTCCTGACGGAGCGGGATGAGGCCATCGTGCGGGCGGTGTGCGCGTGTCGCGCTCTGCGACAGGACCAGCTCCAGGCGCTGTTCTTCGGGTCGTCGAGCGCGGCCCAGCGGCGCCTGGCGCTGTTGTATCACCACGGCTTTCTCGAGCGGCAGTTCCTGCCGGTGCGCGGCGGGATGATGACCAGCCCGACGCTGTATCTGCTGGACCGGCGCGGGGAAGAGCTGCTGCGCGCGGCGGGCGAGCTGGAAGAGCCGGGATGGAGCCGGAGTCACAACCAGGTGAGCGGCGACTTCCTGGACCACACGCTGGCCATCAATGACGTGCGGGTGCAGGTGGCCCTGGCCTGCCGGCGGCCAGGCTATGCGCTGCTGGACTGGCGGTCGGAGAGCCAGCTGAAGGGGGACTACGACCGCGTGCGGCTGCGGGGGCGGAGCGGGACGGTGGCGGTGGTGCCGGACAGCTATTTCGCGCTGCAAACGCCCTATGGCCGGGCGCACTTCCTGCTGGAGCTGGACCGGGGGACGATGACCACCCGGCGTTTCCGGACCAAGGTCGAGGCGTATATCGCGTACTATCAGGGTGGGGGATATGAGCGTCGCTACGGGACGCGCAGCCTGCGCGTGCTGACGGTGACGCTGAGCGAAGGGCGGCGGCGCAGTCTGAAGGCAACCACCGAAGAGGCGGGCGGCGGGGTGTGGTTCTTGTTCGGGGTTTTGCCAGAGCTGACCGCCGAAAGCGTGCTGGATGAGCCGGTCTGGGGAGTGGCGGGGCGAGACGGGCTGGAGGCGCTGATCCGCCCGGCGTGACATGGGCTTGCAGTCCTCCCGCCGGTTCTGCTAGGGTAGGTCGTATGCAATACCTGCCCTGGCTGAGCCGCTCCCGGCGCGCTGACCTGGTCCTGGGACGCACAGGCCCGCTGCGTGTCTTCCCCGTGTGCCGCGTCCCGGAGCGGGCGCGGGACGCGCACATGTACGTGGTGGGCATCACCGGCAAGGGCAAGTCCAAGCTGCTGGAGAGCTGCCTGGTGCAGGACATCGCTGCCAGGCGGGGCTGCGCGCTCATCGACCCGCACGGTGACCTGGCGCATGACGTGCTGCGGCAGTGCCTGAGCCGCGGCGTGCTGGATGCTGAGACCATGGCGCGGGTGATCTACCTCGACCCGACGCGAGCGGATTACGTGCTGCCGTTCAACGTCCTGGCGAAGGGCGGCGAGCCGTACGAGACCGCCCAGCGGGTGGTGGAGGCGTTCCGGCGCACGTGGCCGGACAGCCTGCGCGAG
>CAZGYW010000195.1:0-5735 GCA_964530495.1 uncultured Anaerolineae bacterium | reverse complement strand
GGTGACTGGAGTTCAGACGTGTGCTCTTCCGATCTGAACGGATCGCGCAGCGTCCAGCCCGATCCGGCCAGGTCCGGCCAGGGCAGGTGCACGCGGCCCTGCGCCTCCCCATCAGCGAGGTTGACGACGACCAGCCGCCGCTCGGTGCCATCCGCCCAGCACCAGGCGACCAGGCTGGCGTGGGTGGGGTTGTCCGGCCAGCCGGAGGTCTCGCAGAGCTGCCATTCGCCGACGTGAAGGACCGGGTGGCGCAGCTCGGCCAGCAGGGTGCGGTAGAAGGCGCTCAGGCTGGCGTCCACCGGCTCCGGGTGGCGGCGGCCGAGCTGGACGGGCAGTTTGATCCGCGCTCCCTCCAATTGCCCCTCATGGAACAGACGCGCGCCGGGCAGGGTGGCGGCCACGAGCGCTGCGGCGCGTTCGTGCGGGTGGGTGAAGATCGCGGCCGCGCGCGGCTCGTCATTGTTCGCGAGAATGCGCACGAGCTTGCGCTGGTTACTCACGTCATCTCCCAGGCGGCCACGGAGGCGCGGCGCCCCGTCATGGGCCAGCCGGTCGTAGAGCCGCTTGTCGTAGCAGTAGTCGAAGCCCTGCTGCTGCAATTCCCACTCCAGGTCCCAGTAGGCTTCGGCGATGAACAGCAGGCCGGGCTGGGCGGCTCTGGCGGCGCGGATGACCTCCCACCAGAACTCGTACCGGGGCGGCTTTCCGGCGCGCGCGCCCCACGTCCCGGCGAAGATGCGGCGCAGCAGGAGCATGGCCATGTCCACCCGCACGCCGTCACACTGGCGGCCGATCTCTGCCAGCGTCGCGATGGCGGCCCGGCGCAGGCCGGGGTGGAAGGCGTTGAGCTGGGCGGTATCCGTCCAGCCGGGGAAGTACGGGTCCCGCCCGTGAGCGAAGATGCCGCCCTCCGCCCTGAAGTAGTTCTCCGGCGCGGTCTTCAGGTCTGCCGCCTTGCCGTGGATGAAGTACTCCGGATGCTCCGCCAGCCAGGGGTGATCGCAGGCAACATGGTTTGGCACGAAGTCCAGCACCAGGCGCAGCCCGCGCGCGGCCAGCGCGGAGCGAGCAGCGGCCAGCCCTTCCGGCCCGCCCACGGCGGCATCGGCCACATAGCGGTGCACGGCATACGGCGAGCCGATCACATCCTCCGGCGCGAAGTCGGGCAGGGCGCGGTGGTATTCGAGCTGCAGGCCGGGATGGGTGCGGGCGATCTCGCGGCTCTGCGGGCTGCGTTCCCAGACGCCCATCAGCCACACGGCGTCAAAGCCCCGGGCGGTCAGCGCGTCCCACTCCGCGGCGGGGACGTCCGCCAGCGTGACCGGGCGCTCCAGGCGCCGGCTGAGGGCATGCAGCCACGGCCGGGTGTTGATCTCGTACAGGGCGGGGGAAGCGGGCCAATCGGTCACGGGGGCGGCTCTTTCGGGCGGCAGCGGCGCGGGCAGCATGGTCGGGCGGCGCGCAGCCGTCCCGCCAGGGCCATTATAGTGCAAAACAGGCGTGGTGCGAACCGGCCGGTTGGTTGTTTCGTGGTCGGATTGTGGTCAATGGCGGGCGCAAAAGGAATGCCGCCGAACACCGTGTGCGCAACCAATACCGTGGTGTCCGGCGGCGACTGCATGAGGGTGAGGCTCCGTGCTAACCGGTCCCTTCATGGTCTGGTTTCTCTGGAACGCTACTGATCAACTGCTTGCGCTGCTGACTTCCTACGCTGGCTCCCGAAAGATCGTAACACTATGGGGTCTTGATCTTCGCTCATGAGACTTTCGGGGTGTCGCTGCACCCTTTATGTGTCTTCATTTGCAGGCAGATTCGCCACTACCAGATCAGCCTGCTTGCCAGCTTCAGTACGCTTTCGCGCTCTGTTCCCCAGTCCACCCGGTTTTTCCACAGAGCCTCATGTACTTTCAGTCTAGGGGAGTTTTCCAGCCGAGTCAATCCGCCTTGTGCAAACTGGATGATAATGGACAACTTGTGTAATTATTTGCGGCACGCCGATTTCTGTCAGCCGTTTTTCCTGAAGAACAGCCGTGGCGCTAAATAGCGTTAGTCTCGCAACCCGTTCTGCTTCCGCTGCGTACAGAATGGTGGTGGCGGGCGTTCGCGATCCGGCGCCGATCGACTGCGGCTGCAGCGGGCGGCCGCGCTATGCGGAGGGGGGAAGCCATTCCGATGGAAGATAAGCGCAAGAACGAGGACATCTTCGATTCCGGCCTGGAATTCGACGATCTTTACACTGAAACGACCGACGACGAGCGCCTGTGGGCGATGCTGTGCTGGCTGCAGATCATGGGGGTGTGGCCGCTGGTCAGCATCCTCGCCCTGTTCCTGGAGAACACGCGCCACAGCGCCTACATCCGCTACCACGCCATGCTCTCCCTGGTGCTGGGCATTACGCTGATCCCGGTTACAATCCTGACCTGCGGCCTGGGGGCGGTGCTCTACCTGGGCTACTTCTACTGGGGGATTAAGGCCTACCGGGGCGAATGGGTTCGCATCCCGGTAGTTTCCAACTGGGTCAGACCGCAGTTCAACTAGCGCCGGCACGCCTTTTCGGAGAGATCACGATGTCCAGTACCATCCTTGTAGCATACGCCACCCGCGCGGGGTCAACCGCCGGGGTGGCTGAAGCGATAGGCAAAACCCTGGCGGAAGGCGGCGGCGCCGTGGAAGTGCGCCCCATGAGTGAGGTTC
This sequence comes from uncultured Anaerolineae bacterium, assembly GCA_964530495.1. GTDB lineage: Bacteria > Chloroflexota > Anaerolineae > Aggregatilineales > Ch27 > CAZGYW01. The sequence continues at coordinate 3,041 of CAZGYW010000195.1, read as the reverse complement.
ACGACCTTGCGCCGTACCGGGCGGTGGTCGCCGGCAGCGCCATTCAGGACGGCAAGTGGCTGCCGGAAGCCATGCAGTTCATGCGGACACACCACGCGGCGCTTGCCCGCAAGCCGTTTGCCGCCTTTATGGTGTGCATTACGCTGGCCATGGCCGGCGGAAAATATCGTGATAGCGTCAGCGGCTGGCTGGACCCCGTCCGTACGCTCGTCCGGCCGGTGAGCGAAGGGCTGTTCGCCGGGGCGCTGGATACCCGCACCCTGCCGCGCGACGCTGACGGCTTGAAGATGCGTCTGGCGGCGGCAGTTGGCATTTTCCCGAAGGGCGATCACCGTGACTGGGAGGCGATCCGGGCCTGGGCTGCCGACCTGCGGCCGCGCCTGGGGGCGTAACGCACCGGGTAGCCTCACACACAAACGCGGGGGTCAGTGCCCCCGCGTTGTTGATCCTGCGGCCAGGTGTTGGCGTTAGCGCACCACGCGCTCCGGTTTCACCTGCGTGCCGCTTTCCCCGGCGTGCAGCAGCGCCTCGATCAAGGCCACATCCTGCACAGCCTCCACCGGGGCATTACGGTGCGGCGCGCCGTGCTGGATCGCATCCGCGAACGCGCTGAACTCCCCGCGCACCCCGCCGAACGACGCCACCGGAATGGTCTCAGTCTCGCCGCCGGTCGTCAGCTCCAGCATGCCGTCGCGCAGCAGGCGCAGCGCGCCCTTCTCGCCCACGATCTGCAGCGGCCCGTACCACGGCGAGCCGCCGGCGTAAGTGACGCAGTAGGAGGCCAGCGCGCCACTTTCGAAGCGCAGGGCGGCGCTGAGCGTATCCGCCGGGGGCAGGTCGTCCCGCTGCTGGACGAGCATGGCGGTCACCGCGCTGACTTCGCCCAGCACCATCCGCAGCCCGGCCATGTGGTGCACGCCGCCGTCCATCAGGAAGCCGCCGGGGAAGGAGCGATCGCGCCGCCAGGCGGTGTGGTAGTAGCGGTTGTCGGGTGTCATGTTGATGTAGATCGCCCAGTCGGCCAGCAGCACGCGCCCGATCGCGCCGCCGCGCACGATCTCCCCGGCCCGGACGAACGCCTCCTCGTAGCGGTAGTTTTCCGCCACCATCCAGACCCGGCCCAGGTGCCCGGCGTACATATCCAGCAGGCGGCGACCGACGGCGACCGTCGGCGCGACCGGCTTCTCGCTGATCACGTGCTTGCCCGCCGCCAGGGACTGCTCCACCGCCTCCGGCTGCAGGCCGATGGGCAGGATGATGTCCACCGCGTCGATGTCCGGGCGGGCCAGCAGCGCGGCGATGTCCGGCTCCTGGGCGACCGGGTGGTCGAACAGCGCGGCCAGCTGCGCGGCGGATTCCGGCGTGCGGCTGCACACCGCCACGACCTCAAAGCGGTCGTGCAGTTCCTTGAGCACCGGCACGTGCGCCTCCCGCGCGAACAGCCCCGCCCCGATGATTCCGATCCGAATCGGTCGATTCTCAGCCATGCGACAACGCCTCCCTGAGAACAAGTTCAAAGTGTTGAATGTTGAGTTTTGAGTTAAAGACAAATCAGCTTCGGAAGAGCGCCCACCCTACCAGCGCCACCACCCCAACTAAAAATCCAACATTCAGCACTCGCGCAGCGAACGAGTCAGCACTCCTGCAGAGCATGTTTTGCTGTTAACTCATAACTCAACCCTCAGAATTCAACACTACCGTACCGGTTCCAGCGCCACAAGAACACCCGTGATGAATGTCTGCTCCGGCACGCGGATGACGAGCGTTTCCCCTGTGCCGCTCCGCAGGCAGCGGACGTCTGCCCCGTACCAGCACACGGTGGTCTCGTCGATGGGGTAACCCGGTGTGTCGGCGTACAGCCGCGCCGCGTAGCTCTGGTAGGCCGCGCTGAACTCAGCAGCGTCACGCGGGGTATCCCAGGCCGTGCGCCAGGCCAGCGCGCTCGCGCCGCTTGCCTCGTCCACATACAACCGGTAGCGATCCCCGCCCCAGCCCGCCGCCGCGCCGTCCGCCACGTCACGGGGGAGCGACTGGCGCAGCTGCTCGCGCAGGTAGAACTCGCCCAGGGTGCGGTCCCACACCAGCCGCCACTCGCCCGGGCCGAGCGCCGCCTCCAGCGGCGGGACGCTGACCGCACTGGCCGCTTCGCCCGCCAGGTAGCGCTCCGGGTGGATGATCTGCTCGGTGGTTTGCGGCGGGTCCGCATAGGCGGCGTTGACGCCCGCCCAGCCGCCTTCGCCCCCGGCGAACAGGACGTAGGCGAACTCGCGCCCGACCGTATATGGGAAGAGCAACTCCGTCCGCAGGATCGCCGGCGCGGCCAGCAGGGCCTCCGTTTCCACCAGCAGGGCATCGCTGAGCAGGTTGAAGGCCAGCCCCGGCGATTCGCGCAGCATCCAGAGCTGGTAGCCCTCGGTCATCAGCATGGCGTCGCCTTCCACCAGGGCGGTGGCGGCCAGCGCGCCGTCCGGATCCGCGGCGGCCGGGTCGCCCTCCACCCCCAGCGCGTCCAGGTCGAAGTGCTGATCCTGCAGGGCGTGGGTGTACTCGTGGGCATACAGGATCTGGTTGACGGCGCTCAGCTCCGCCCGGGTGCTGATCACGAACATGGCGGCCAGGTCGGTATCGTAGAAGCCGCCGATCTGCTCGGCCAGCACGTCAAGCTGGACCTGGCGCAGGTCGGTGTCGGCGGGCATGAAGTCGAAAGCATGGTAGAAGAGGGCGTCATCCCGGGCGCGCTGCGGCGGGTATTCCTCGTCCAGAACTGTTTCCAGGTAGGCCAGCAGGTCGGCGCGGGGCAGGAAGGCGCGCGTGACTGGCGCCAGCGGGGGCAGGTCGCGCAGGATGCTGGTGGCCTGCTCCACGAAGTCCATGCGGGCGTTGAGGGCCGGGTCGGCGCTGGTGGTGTAGAAGGGGGTCGGCGTCGCGCCATCCTGGGCGCGGATCAGGCCCGCCCCGGCGCCGAGCAACGCCAGCCCGATCGCGCCGGCCAGGAGCCAGCCTGCAGTGTGTCGCCGGTATGTGTGCATCCCGTACTCCCT